>NZ_CAWPKR010000038.1:0-224209 GCF_963888765.1 Vibrio sp. B7 | reverse complement strand
CAGATTCTGTCTTAATTGACTTTGCTGCTTCACGAGCAAAAGCTTCGAGTGCTTTCTTATCCATATTGTCCATCCTTAGCCTTTAAGGCTTAAGTTTAGACAGTTACACAGAATTCAGGACACTCTCTAGAAGATTGGCTTACACAATACACTGCTTGATTCATGTTAAGTAACATCAGTTAAGGTGTGCCGCAGCGATACGAAAATAGAAGTGCAAATTTATACCTAACAATAGCAATGAATTGCAATTCATTGCAATTCATTGGCTAATTTACAGGTGCTAAGCCCCCTGCCTTTAAAGCAAGGTATACTACCCGTTTTTCTCACAAGGCAAGCTTTGCTGAACGTTATATTGAGTCCCAATTTAACGCCAATCCCCCCTGAGTTCGGCGACTTTTTGTTGCATCACTTGTGTTGTTGCCTCTTTTGGTGGGACGGGCTCGCCAGCTTCAATTTCTATATGTGACCAAAAACGAGTCGGTAGCCCACAGCAGGCACGCCCTTTGGCACGGCTAAAATAGCTTCCCCACAATCCCTTCAATGCCATGGGGATGACAGGCACAGAGCTGCGTTTTAAAATAATATCCATCCCGCGCATGAAATCGCTGATTTCGCCATCCGCGGTTAACCGTCCCTCTGGGAAAATGCAGACGATATGCCCTTCTGCCAATGCTTGTTCTACATCGTTAAAGGCTTGGCGGATAGAACCGCGACGCGTTGCGGAAATAGGTATCACGCCTGCACGTTTCAAAAAGCGACGAAGTGGCGGCAAATTGGCATAATCCTCTTCCATCACAAAACGGATTAAGCGAGGACAAACCGCGCTCAGCAACAGTGCATCCATATAGCTAACATGATTGCACACCAGCAGTGCTCCGCCCTTTTCAGGTAAGTGATGAAGATTTTTGTGGCTGACTCGATACATGGTATGCGTGAGCATCCACATTAGAAATCGCACCAAGAAGACCGGGACTTGGTAGCATAAATAGAGTGCAACAAAGCCATTAAGCAAAGCTAATATAATGAAGAACTGAGGGATCGTAAGCTCAAGAAAACTCAAACAGATAATCCCTAATAGTGCACTCGCCACCATAAACAGTGAGTTGTAGATATTTAAAGCGGCAATGACTTGTGCGCGTTGAGTGACTTTAGCACGCTGCTGCATTAGCGCATATAAAGGCACAATGAAGATGCCACCGCAGACGCCAATCAACAATAAGAAAAGAAACATCGGCCATAGTGATTGGTAGCTGATAAATTGATAAAAATCAGTAAATTGAGGTAATTTTTCTGGCACGGAGGTTGCCATTAAATAGCCAAATAATGTAATGCCAAAACTGCCGATAGGAACGATACCGATCTCTATTCTATGATGCGATAATTTGTCACAGGTCAATGAGCCAGTGGCAATGCCAACAGAAAACAGTGCTAGCAAAAAAGAAACGGCGCTCTCTGTGCCATATAAATAGTGATGTGTGAAATTTGGAAATTGAGTTAAGTAGGCGGCACCTAAAAACCAGAACCAACTGATCGCCATTACGCATTGGAAAATAGTACGGTCTTGTTTGGCAATCGCAATGGTCTGCTTGGTTTGCTTAATGGGCTGCCAGCGAAAAACGAGATCGGGTGCGCAAGCAGGGGCTTTAGGAATATGACGGCTGGCTAAATAGCCTAACAACGCAAATAGCACCACCGCGCCAGCAGCCACGTATTTAGTGTAGGGCATCGAGGCAATGAGCCCAGCCCCCAATGTGCCTAATAAAATCGCTAAAAATGTGCCTGTTTCCACTAACGCATTGCCCGGAACCAATTCATTCGGCTTGAGTTGCTGCGGCAATAAAGCGTATTTGACTGGACCAAAAAAGGCCGATTGTGTCCCCATCAAAAACAGTAATAACAGTAAAATGGCGTAACTCTCGGTCATAAAACCGATCGCGCCAAGACACATGATGCCAATTTCAGCCAATTTCACTTTACGAATGAAAGCGGATTTTTCGTACTTGTCAGCAAGCACACCAGCAGAGGCAGAAAAAAGGAAAAAAGGAAGAATGAATAGCCCTGCGGCAAGGTTAATAAATAAATTACTGGAAACCGGTAACACGTTCGCTCCAGCAAACGCGACCAATAGCAGCAAGACATTTTTAAAGATGTTATCGTTAAATGCGCCAAAAAACTGGGTGATGAAATACGGAAGAAATCGTTGCTGAGTCAGCAATGAAGATCGAGATTGACTCATTGATGGTCCTTATCGCGCCCAGTGATTAAGATAGTTTGAGAGTAGGTTTTCAATCAGCTCTTTACCATCGATGGGTTCGGCGGCGAAAAATTTATCATCTACGCTTAATAAGGTAATACCATGTACGCCAGACCACAGGACTCGGCTTGCTTGCAGCACTTCTTGTTGCGAGTGTTGTGGAGCAAGGATGGTCAATAAACCTTCAAGCATGGCGGTCATGTTGTCGATGCGCTCTGCTTGCCACTGGGGAAGTAGTTCACCATTCATATTATGTTCAAAAATAAGTTGCCAGCGATTGGGGTGCAACTGAGCAAAATCGTGGTAGCAATAGGCCAATTTATACAACGCTTCTTTTGGATCGCTACACTTGCCTACTACTTTTTTCGCTTGCGAAGAGAGTTCATCCAAGGTTTGAGCTACCACATGCAACAATAAAAGATTGTAACTGCCGAAGACATTGACCAAAGTGCTAGGTACGTAGCCAATCATGGTTGCGATTTTACGCAGGCTAAGCTCGTGATAAGTGTGATTTTGAAGAAAATGCTTCGCGGTCTTGAGTGTCAATGCAATCAGTTCTTCTCGGGTGTGATCGTTTCGTCTGGCCATGGTTACGTATCAATTATGAACAACGTTCGATATTCTAGTGGGGTGGTGTATAAGCGTCAACTTATGGACGGTTAATTTGCAATATTCTGATACATGTCTGCGAGAAGCAACGGTTTTCTTGTCTATCCGAAGTGGTTATGATGAGTAAGCCTCAATAATTATAACCCTAAGGAAAAACATGAAACGTTTTTTTTCCCTTGTAGCACTGCTGATGGTTGCTGTTGCGATCACACCGATAGCAGAAGCAAAGAAATTTGGCGGTGGTAAATCGTTTGGTAAAAGCTATAAAACGGCTCCAGCTCCCAAACAGCAGACTCAAAAAAATGACACCATTAAGCAAGATCAAGCAGGTAAAGCTGGTTCGACCAAAAAAGGTCTGATGGGCGGATTACTGGGTGGTTTACTCGCTGGTGGTCTACTAGCGGCTTTCTTTGGCGGCGCGTTTGAGGGTATCCAGTTTATGGATATTCTGATCTTCGGCCTGATTGCTTTTGTGCTCTTTAAACTGATGCGCGGTATGCTTGGTGCGAAGCAGGGTAGCATGAATCGGCAGCAGCCTGCGTTTGGTGGTGTGAATAACCGGACGGAGTTTGAACAGCCTAACGTGCACAATTTTGAACAACAGCCTCAAGCCACGGGTGGTTTTGGAGCGAATGCACACAGCGATATCCCACATAACTATCCAGCCGGTTTTGATAAGGCCGCTTTCATTAATGGTGCGCGTGAGCACTACCGTATTTTGCAAGGTGCTTGGAACCATAACCAACTTGAAACTGTTGAAGAATATGTGTCGGCGAGCTTGTTTGAAGATTTAAAACAAGAGCGCGCAAAGCTAAACGGTGAACAGCACACAGATGTGATGTACGTAGACGCTGAAGTCGTTCGCGCCGATTACGATGCAAGTAAAGCGCAGTTGAGTTTGCAGTTTACTGGCCGCTACCGCGATTCCGTGGAAGGCATTGAAGAAGATATTAATGATGTGTGGCATTTAGAGCGTGATTTAACCGTACCTAATGCACCTTGGTTGATTGTCGGCATTCAAGGCTAAGACTTTTCACGATGGATCCAAAACGCCCAAGTTTGTCTTGGGCGTTTTGCTAGGTCACTAAGCTAATTTAGCCGTTGTTTCAAAGGCTTCTAATTTTGAAAGATAAGGTGTTAAATCACCAATATTGCTTTTCACCCAATCGGCACAGTAATAGGTATCTAAATAACGTTCGCCGCTGTCGCATAACAGCGTCACGATGGAGCCTGTTTCACCTCGTTGTTTCATCTCACTGGCAATTTGCAAAACCCCATAAAGATTGGTGCCGGTAGAGGGGCCTGCTTTGCGGCCGAGTAGTTTTTCCAACCAATAGATCGTAGCGACACTGGCGGCATCCGCAACGGTGCGCATTTCATCGACTACGCCGGGAATAAAACTCGGTTCAACTCGTGGACGACCAATTCCTTCAATTTTGCTACCACACTGCAAGGTTAAGCTTGGGTCTCGGCTTTTGAAATAATCATGAAATACCGAGTTTTCAGGGTCGACGACGCACAGTTTGGTATTGTGTTTTTGGTAGCGAATAAAGCGGCCTATAGTTGCTGAGGTTCCGCCTGTGCCTGGGCTCATTACAATCCATGTCGGAACGGGGTGATCTTCCATTTGCATTTGGTTAAAAATACTGTCGGCAATATTGCTATTACCACGCCAGTCGGTCGCACGTTCAGCATAAGTGAACTGGTCCATATAATGACCATTCAGTTCTTTAGCTAAGCGGTGTGATTCGGCATAAATTTGATCAGAGCGATCGACTAAATGCGCTTGGCCGCCATAAAGCTCAATCTGCTCAATTTTTTTACGTGCAGTACATTTGGGCATTACAGCAATAAAAGGCAAGCCTAGTAAACGAGCAAAATAAGCTTCTGATACCGCAGTACTGCCCGATGAAGATTCAATGATAGTCGTTTCAGGGCCAACCCAGCCGTTACAGATGGCATACAGAAAAAGAGAACGGGCTAGGCGGTGTTTGAGCGAACCCGTAGGATGCGTACTTTCATCTTTGAGATAAATATCGACCCCAGCGACACAAGGCAAATCGAGCTTGATCAGATGAGTATCGGCCGAGCGTTGGTAGTCCGCTTCTATTTTTCGAATTGCGTTGTTAATCCATTGATGATCGGTGCACATGGTTCTCTCTCCATCGTTATTGTGAGGGTAATTTACCCTTAATGTGAGAGAAAAGCTTTGCTATGTTGCCTGTCATTTTGTAGTTTTAGAGAAAATTATTCTCTTATTCTGGGGGAGCTATGGAGCTTGATAGAATTGATCGCATGATCCTCTCATTACTGCAACAAGACAGCACTTTGTCGCTACATGATTTGGCTGAAGCGGTGAACTTAACCACCACACCTTGCTGGAAGCGATTGAAAAAGCTTGAAGAATCTGGCGTGATTGCGCAGCGAGTTGCCCTGCTTGACCCAGAAAAATTAGATTTGAGTTTTACCGCGTTTGTGTTGATTAAGACCAGCGATCACTCTCACGAATGGTACAGCCATTTTGTCGTGACTGTGTCTGAGTACCCTGAGGTGATGGAGTTCTATCGTATGGCGGGTGAGTACGATTACATGATGAAAGTGTTGGTCAAAGACATGAAGTGTTTTGACCAGTTTTATAAAAAACTGGTCAATGGCGTGAAAGGGATTAATAACGTGACTTCAACCTTTGCAATGGAGTCATTGAAGTACACTACCCAATTGCCTCTGGCATAGCCTGCTCGTCCGAGTCTTTTTATTTGGTGAAGCGCATCACACCTTCTTGCACTGCTGTTGCGACTAAATCTCCTTGGCGGTTGTAAATCTCGCCACGCACTAAACCACGGGTATTGCTGGCCGTAGGGCTTTCTATTGCGTAGAGCAACCACTCATCCATTTTGAATGGGCGGTGGAACCAAATCGAATGATCAATCGTCGCGACTTGAAAGTTAGGTGTCATCAAAGAGACTTTATGAGGATGCAACGCTGTGACTAAAAACCCCCAATCAGACGCGTAACCGAGCAAATATTGATGGATGAGTTGGTTATTTGGCAACTCACCATTAGCGCGTATCCACAGGTACTGTTTTGGCTCCGCTTTTTGTGGTTTTAGCGGGTTAATTACGGTCACTGGACGCATCTCAATCGCTTTTTCGCCACAAAAACCCTTTTTTATTTTTTCAGGTAATAAGTGTGCAATCTGGGCTGCCAGTTCAGATTCAGAGGCAAAATTTTCAGGACCAGGGATGTCAGGCATGGTGTTTTGATGTTCAAAACCGGGCGCTTCACCGTGATAAGAAGCGGTGAGATAGAAAATCGGCCGACCATTCTGAATGGCTTTGACTCGTCTGGTACTGAAACTGCGTCCGTCCCTTAAATTCTCAACATCATAAATGATTGGTTTTTCAGGATCCCCGGGGTAAAGAAAATAGCTATGAAATGAGTGAACAGTGCGGTCGGAATCAACCGTATAGCGAGCCGCCGAGAGTGCTTGGCCAATCACTTGCCCACCATACACTTGTGGCAGACCTAAGTTCTCGCTCTCACCTCGGTATAAACCTTCTTCTAGCTTTTCCAGTTGCAGCAAATCCAATAGTTCATTTAATGGTTTACTCATAGACCCTCACCGAGATTCTTAATGTAATTATTATCATTGTTGACTAAGTCAATATCTTGTTAATACCAAATGGACGACCATGACAGCAGATAAAACCGAACCTATAATCATCACCTATCTAACACCATAACTGAGGTTTTATCCTTATGAAAAAGGCACTGTTGCTGATTATGTCGTCTGTTTTGGGTCTAATGCTTGTGGGTTGCCAGTCAGCGCAAAAACCAACCTCTTCCGAGAGCAATATTCAATCGATCATGGGTACGGTTTCGTACCGTGAGCGTATTGCACTGCCGGATAAGGCGCTTGTCACTATCACTTTGCAAGATGTTTCATTGGCTGATGCACCCGCTAAAGTGATCGCAAAACACCGCTTTGAAACTAACGGGATGCAAGTGCCGCTTGAGTTTGACTTGGCATTCGACAACCGAAAAATTGATGCTCGCCACCGTTACAGCGTCAGTGCTCGCATCGAAGTCGATGGAAAACTGCGCTTCATTACGGATACCAATTACGCCGTGATTACTGATGATAATAACACTAAACGGGTTGATTTGCGTTTGGTTGGTGTTAAACGGTAGTAAAAACAGAAGCAATAAAATAGACGCAATACTATAAAAAACAGTAAAACAAGAAATAGTAAAACAGCCCTTTCCCGAGCTAGATAAGCGGGAAAGGCGCTTGACCGAAAGGGGCTTAGGGGCGCCACTGGTATAATCGAAGTTTTATTTTGCCATGCTCGTTCACTTCGACGCCTTCGGCGATCAATTTTTGTCGTTGACGTAATAAATCCTCTCCTTTTAGCGAAATCTCTCCTTTGCTGTTGATCACACGAAACCAAGGTAATCGGCTGTTTTTAGGTAGGTTACCTAATGCTTTTCCAACATGGCGTGCGTAGCCGGGGTATCCTGCTAAACGAGCAATTTCCCCATAGGTTGTCACTTTTCCCGCGGGAATTTGATGTATAACTGCAAAAATCTGCGCTAAAAATTGGTTCATGCTGACAATTCGTCCATACTAGCAGTGTCCTAGTTCGATAGTTACCAAGGAACGGTATAAGGAGAGGGCATGCTATTTTCTACCTTTCAATTTCTAATCACAACCGTGTTGGCTGTGGTTTGTGCAAGAGCCATAGGTTTAAGCGAAGGGGACATCCCCGTGCTGGCCATCGTGATCCCTGCGCTGTGGATTTTACCGCAAGGGGGCGTCGCGGGTGTGTTATTATTGGCTGCAATGACCGCTTATGGTTTCACTTTATCTTATCAGCCAATCGCTCTTTCTGTCAGTGTTTGGGTGCTGCTGCCTTTGTTGACGGTGGCCTTTTCTAAACGCAGTAGCATGGGCGTTATCTTAGTGAGCACGTTGATCGTACTGACGTTGCAAGTCGGTATCATCGTTACTCAATCGGCTGGGAAATTAGGCGGTACAGGCTGGCTGACTGTTATTCAGACTCTTTCTGCTATCGTTGTTTGGTGGTCGGTTGCGCACTGGAAGCCATCCAATAAGCACCGTTGGTGGGCGTTAGGGTTACTGCTACCGCTATGGATGGCCGATTTCTCGTATGCGGTGTTAGTTGCGTTAAGCATTACTGGCATTATGGCGTCGATGGAAAGTTTAACCCAATCCAAACCAGTCGCAGTGAATTGGAATGGTTTGTTATGCTGGACACTTCCAACGGTAGGCTTTGCAAGCTTAGTCGTCTCGCCCACAAGTGATGTACCAAACCCAGTATTCGTGGTTTGGATCTGTTTACTGGCTACTGCTTGGATGACTGATTATCTACTCAAGAGCACCGAAGAGAATACCGAATGACCAGAACACAACTGAATGTAGATTAGAGCATGTTGTGGGTGAAGTTGTGACTTCATTCTTATGCATATATAGAGCATTAGTATATGATGCTCACCTCTCATTACAACAATATAAACGTCATGGTTCGTGCATTTCGGCTAATAGGTCTTTTATGGCTAGCAACGGCGGCACACAGCGTCATCAGTGCTCCCATAATCAACGCTAAAACATATCGAGTAGCGACAGAAGCGGACGATGTTGTCACGCGTATTTTGTTTGATGCCATTGCTTACCAATTTCGCCTTGAGATTGACTATGTTAATTACCCCAGCTTTGATGCGATCTTGACCGCTATCGAACAAGGGGAGAGCGATTTTGCAGCCAATGTGACTTACACCGAACAGCGTGCTCAACGCTTTGATTTCTCAAGTCCTACCAATATTGAATATACCTATGCATTTAGCCACAGCAACGTACAGTTAACCGATCTGGCGAGGGTCGGGGTTCCCAAAGGAACGATTTATGGTGAGCTGATTGCCGCTTATTTTCCTCATATTATACAGATTGAGTATGATGGTGCTCGGCGTGCCAAAGAACTTTTAAGCACGGCTGAAGTCGATGTGGTCGTAGACGCGATTAATCAATTAAAGCCGATGTTGATGGCAGGGCTCGATGCTCAATTGCTTAATGACCAACTGCCTATTCAGCCGGTTGCCATTATTACGCCAAAAGGGCACAACACTTTATTACTCAACAAAATTCAAGAATATGTACACTCAGCGTCGGTACAAAAACTGCTTAGAGAATCAGTACAAAAATACCAATTTGATATCCGCAAGCAGGCGTTGCGTCAATCAGTCATTGATAGCGGCTTAAACGTGCAGCGACCGTTAAAAGTAAAATTGGAGAACATCAGCCAATTTGCTCAGTATCAGCACGATGGTAAAGTGAAAGGAATAAACGCGGACATTGTTTTTAAAGCATGTGACATTCTGTTACTCAAATGCGAACTGGCCAGCCAGCCAGACGAAACGTGGGAGAGTATGTATGCCGATTTGGTCAATAAACGCATTGATATCCTAGTACCAGTTACCGTCTCTCAACAACGAAAATCCGACGTTTATTTCAGTGACACGTATTACCAGCCTGAAGCCGTCTTGAGCAAACGTGAAAATTACAAAGACAATGTTTACAGCAATGTATCGGAATTAATTGTTGAGCGCATCGGCGTGATTAAAGAAGATTTCTTTGAAGAGCTGTTAGGAAAAATGCTGCCCAATAAAGTGCTACATGTTTATAAAACTCAAAATGAATTGGTCAAAGCCTTGCTCGGTAAGGAGGTCGATTACATCGTTCTAAACCGTGCTAACTTTAACCAAATATTGCGCGAAGCGGATAACTTATTGCCGTTGGAAGAAGATCTATTTATCGGCAGTTTTTACTCGTCTGAGATTGCAATGGGCTTTCCCAAAAATAGCATGGGCGCTTCGCTGGCTCCTTTATTTACTCGTGCTATTAAGATGATTGATACGCAGAAAATCATCAACACCTATGATTATCAACCGAATTGGCGAGCAACGTTAGCGGCCGAGAAAACTTTTTCACGTCACACTCAATGGCTGTTTACGTTGGTATTTGGCTTCTTGTTAGTGGTCGCTTTCTATCTACACTCACAATCTGTTACCGATAATTTAACCAAGCTGCGTAATCGCCGAGCTTTATATCGTCGTTATTCGAGAGGCTTAAACAGCGATCTAACCTTGATTTATTTAGATGTGAATAACTTTAAGCCGATAAACGATAACTATGGTCATGAAGTGGGGGATGAAGTGTTAAAAGTACTTGCCAGCCGTATCGACTCTATTTGGCGTGGTCGTAGTTACCGAATCGGGGGTGATGAGTTTATCCTGATTGGGCAATATAGTGATGAGGAGCTTGAGCCTGTGTTAATGCAGTTAGAGTCCTTTACCTACAGCGATTCTGCTCGAAATTTAAACATAAAAGTCAATGTGGCGATTGGTGTGTCGAATTACAGAGATCATTTCATGAGCATGGAAGAAGTATTGCACCAAACTGATATTGCCATGTACCAAAGTAAGCACCACGGTAGCGGTCAACGAGATAATACAAAGCCTCTTCTCAAGATAATCAGAAGTTCAAACAAGAGCTAAAATAGTCCACCTATTTTATTGAGTAGAAGAGAAAATAGAAGATTTGTTCAAATGGTGTTCACTTAAAACAAAAAGCTTTCATCCATTGGGATTTCGGCTTGCAATCATTACTATGATGCTTGATAATCGCCGCACTCTTTGGCTAGCAAGCCAAGAAAACAAATCAATGGAGGCTCTGGTCCTCCCGCAACACTAACTTGTGAACTCGGTCAGGCCCGGAAGGGAGCAGCCGCAGCAGGCGACGTGTGTGCCGGGATGTGGCTGGGGCCTCCACCCTTTTTGTCGCTGACAAACTTTATCCGTACACTCCCGATTTCTTCGTTTCAAAAGCTAATGCAATAATGTTTTATCATATTGCAATCTGAAACATACATTTTGTCCAAAGACATGCTGATTCATTTATAATCAATTATTATTGAAAGTTGATTTATTAATAACTATTGGTTTATGACTATGCTCAATCCTATTTGGTTAAACACTTTTAAAACATTAGTCGATATTGGGCACTTTACTAAAACGGCTGAGTTACTCCATATGACGCAACCTGGGGTAAGCCAGCACATAAATAAACTAGAAGCTGCCTGCGGTTATCCTTTGATAAAGAGATTTAACAAGAAATTTGAGTTAACAATCTATGGGCGGAAAGTTTACGATTATGCTGTCAAACACTTTGAAGAAGAGTTTGAGTTATTACAGAATCTGGCACACGACGAACCTTTCCGTGGTCGCTGTACTATAGGCTGTTCGGGGACTTTCGCGTGGCTGATTTATTCACAATTACTTTCTTTGCAAGTGAGCTATCCAGGCTTATCCATTGAGTTAGAAGCAACGCCAAACCATCGTATATTTGAGCAGATATTGCAGGGGAAACTGGATATAGGTCTAGTGACAAAAGAACCTAACCCTAAATATTTCGCGAGCCGTATTGTTGGTGCGGAGTGTCTTGCTCTTGTATTGCCACTGTCCGCAGACGAAAGCTTGCCTATAAATGACTTGTTAATAGAATTGGGAGTCGTTCGTCATCCAGATTTCGCTCACTACTTCCAAACATATGTCAATCAAGCGAATAATGATTTGCTTCGTCTAGTCGATTTGGAGGATGTTTCGACGCAAAGCTATATTAACCAAGTGCACCAAATATTAGTTCCTATAGCTAAAGGGATCGGTTTTACAGTGGTTCCTCGATGGTGCGTTAACTTGTTCGCGGATAAAGAGCAGCTAAAAATATTCAACATTACCGAAGACATACAAGAACCTGTTTACTTGGTTAGCAAACTTAACTCACCTCTTGCTAGGCGTTATGAGCAAGTCATTGACGTTATTGATCACTCTTTTAAGGCTGTTTGACTTGATTGAGCTCCACATAAGCAGATGATATTGGCATTAAAGCTTCATAGCTGACCTTGCAATAGAAACCAAAAAGGGCTGGTTGTGCTACCAGCCTTTGAAATTTTATTAATGCATCACAGATCAACTATTCGTAATCAGAGGCATAAGTTTCTTCGTATGAGTGCGAGTAAAGCTCAAATAGGTTGCCAAATGGGTCTTCTAGATAAACCATTTTAGCGAGCTTGTTATCATCTTTTGGGTGGTAACGCATGATATCCATACGCGCTTTACCGCCATATTGTTCAATGCGCTTAATAGCGCCTTCAAAGTCGTCGGTTTGTAGACAGAAGTGGAAGATACCAAGGCGAGAGAAGTCTACTTCGTGGCGCTCTTCGCGCTCTTTCATTTCAAACAGTTCAACGCCAATACCATCAGTTGTTACTAGATGTGCAATATTGAAACCTTTGAAACCCTCACCAAAAACAGCAATACACATGCGGCCAATCGCTGACTCTCGCTCTTCAATAACTTGTGTATTATTCATAACGATTTTTAAACCTAAAGCCTGAGTGTAGAACTCAACAGCTTTATCCATATCGCCAACCATAATACCGACGTGATTCATTTTCATAATTCGCTCCTAATACCTTTGATTTTTTGGCTTCGTTTCGATAGATGGGAGTATATGGAGATTGATGAATTAAATAAAATTATCAGTAATTATAAAAATGATAAATTATAATTATAAGCGAAACGCAAGATGTCACCGTGTTAGAACCAATACAAATGGCGATAGTAGAAAATGATAATTTTCCGTATCTAAGCCAATCCGTGACAGGCTAATTTAGAAAAATCGTTCAGTTCAGATTTGGCCACACATTTGTTAGTGAGCTAAGTGGTATCGGATATTCAACGGCTCCTCATCCATTGAGTTGAAGAAAAAATCTCTTATTAAGGGATTCTTAAGTTACGTCCGTTATTTTTGTTTACAGAGTAAGCAAAAAGGAAATGCCGATGAAAACCATACGCTCAGCATCTGATCTGCAATTGGCCGTAATTGATCCTTCTCATCCTCGCTGGTTGGAAGCCATACACCTTGTGCGCGAGCGTTATCAGCAAGCGTTTGATGCACGCCTTATTACTTTTATGCCTTCTTATTTAGCTTTGCTTGATCATGACGAAATGAAATCCGTATGTGGTTTTCGCGTAGCGCAGCAAGAGCCTCTATTTCTCGAACAATACCTTGACCAACCTGCCGATGAAATTTTATCGCAGCGTTTTGATTGCCGAGTATCCCGAAGTGCTTTGATTGAATTTGGCCAACTGGCCTCTTTTGGTCGTGGTTTATCGGCGCTGCACTTTACTTTGATCGCGCAACAGCTGGTTGATTTAGGGTATGAATGGTGCGTTTTTACAGCAACGGATCCACTGCATGCTTTGATGCGTCGATTTGGTTTACAACCGACATTGATCGCGAAAGCGTCAGCATCTTGCATTCCTAACGCCAACCAAATTTGGGGCAGTTATTACCAACACAGCCCTCGAATTTTAGCGGGAAATTTGGCGCAGGGGCTGGCGTTGCTCAACCGATTTCATTTAAACCAAAAACAAGCGTGAGGCCTTTGCTATGAACCGAATTTTATCGGCGCTTCATCAACATGCGCAGCAAAAGCCAGATAGCATTGCCTTCATTGGGCACAATGCCAAACAAGAAAAGATAGCGCTGAGCTATCAACAGCTCTTAGAAAAAGTGGAAGCCACAGCACGCACATTGTGCCAGTGGCAGGTTCAGCGTATTGCATTAAAAGCTGAAAATAGTTTGGATTGGGTGATCATCGACCTTGCGGCCATGCACGCAAAAATAGTGCTCGTTCCTGTACCTACTTTCTTTAGTAAGGCCCAGGTTGAACACCTACTGTATGAATCGGGTGTGGATGTTTGCTTAGGTGATTGGCAAACGCTAGGTGAACCTTTCTCAACGCTCAGTCATCTACCTGCTTTTGTCTATTTGGCGAATCCATCAGCACAGGTGTTGCCTTTGACGCAAAAAATCACCTTTACGTCTGGGTCCACCGGAACGCCGAAAGGGGTGTGTTTGAGTGACGAAAACATGCAAGCGGTCACGCTGGCGATCGCAGAGAAAATGTCCGCGCAAGTTGAGCGTCACCTCGTGATGCTGCCTCTCTCAACCTTGTTAGAAAACATCACGGGTGTGTATGTTCCTTTGGTTCTGGGTGTGACATCGACAGTTGTCTGTGGCAGCGAAGTAGGTTTGACTGGTTCTAGCCAGTTCTGTGGTGCAACGTTCGCACTCGCACTACAACAGTTTCAGCCGTCAAGCTTGGTGCTAACGCCTGCGCTATTGCTGGCATTAATTGAAGTCGTCAAGCGGAGCCCAGCTCTTGCGCTGCCTTTACGCTGGGTTGCCGTGGGCGGGGCGCGAGTGGCTCCCCAATTAATTGACGCAGCTCGCCAGCTCGGCATTCCCGCTTTTGAAGGGTATGGTTTGTCTGAAAGTGCTTCGGTCGTGAGTATGAATACACCCCAACAAAATAAGCCGGGGTCGTGCGGACAGGTGCTGTCTCATCTTCAGGTTTCGCTGGCACAAGATGGCGAATTGTTAGTTAAAGGCAACACGGCTTTGGGGTATTTAGGTGAGCCGTTTAGCCACGAGTGGTTGTCAACTGGCGATATGGCCACAATCGATGATGAGGGTTTTTTAACCATCATCGGGCGTAAAAAGAACCTAATCATCACCAGTTTTGGGCGTAACGTGGCCCCTGAATGGATTGAATCTCAAGCATTGGCTTTGATTGCACACCATCGATTTGTGGTGGTGGGCGACGGGCAGGCAGGCCTCACGGCCGTCAGTGACAGTCCTTTACCTGATCTCGTTACGCGCGTGCAACAGCTCAATAGCGTGTTGCCCGATTACGCACACATCACGCAGCTTTGGTTGGTGAGCGATACTCATTGCTGGCAAAAGTGGCTGACCGCTAATGGTCGCCCAAAACGCTTAGCTATTGAAAACGCATTGCAAGAGGCTCGCTTGGCGCGCCACACCACTAATCCACAGACGGTTTTTATCTCTATTCCTTCCTTCTATTCAATGGCTGAGGAGCTTTAAAATGAGCAAATTTTTCCATATTTTAAAAACACAAACTGAGCCAGCACAGCAGCAGATGTTGCAAGCTCCGGTATTTGATGCCTGCGCAAGAGGAGAGATCAGCCTAGAGATGTATATTCGTTTTCTCACTCAAGCTTATCACCATGTCAAACATACGGTGCCACTGCTGATGGCATGTGGCAGCCGCTTAGGCGATGAATATGAGTGGGTACGAACGGCGATTGCCGAGTACATCGATGAAGAAAAAGGCCACCAAGAGTGGATCTTGAACGATATTAAAGCGTGCGGTGGTGATGTGGATGCAGTGCGTCATAATGAGGGCGCTGGGCGCGTCAGCGCTTCCATCGAACTCATGGTGGCGTATCTCTATCACCAGATTGATCGCGCTAACCCGTTGAGCTTATTTGGCATGGTGTGGGTACTTGAAGGAACCAGTGTGGGTGTCGGTGGGAATATCGCACGGTTAGTCAAACAGCGTTTGGCGCTTCCTGATGCGGCGATGACCTATCTCACTTCGCACAGTGAACTTGACCAAGGGCACATCCGTTTTTTTGAATCGTTAATGAACAACATTCAGTGTGTATCCGACCAAGAGGCCATCATCCGCTCTGCAAACATGGTGTTTGATCTGTATGGGCAGATGCTGCGAGAACTACCGCTTCCTTGCGAGTCAATGGTGCATGCAGGTTCGCAAGATTTAGCTTCGCAAGGTGTAAGGTCGCAATATGGATCTTAATCATCGACATGTTTTACTCACCGGCGCTTCCGGTGGTATCGGGCAACGCATCGCATTGCTGCTTGCTAAGCAAGGAGCCAGTCTAGTTCTGGTGGCTCGTGATGGTCAAAAACTCGAGCAACTTCGGCAAACGCTACCCATGCCTGAGAAGCATCTGATTTTGAGTGCAGATTTAAGCACAGAGTCAGGAGTAGAGCAGATCAACACCTTCATTCAGCGCTTTTTTATGGGCCAGAAACGAATCAGTGTGGTGATCAATAATGCGGGCATTAACCAGTTTCGCTTATTAGCCAGACGAACCGCAGTTTCAGTGCAGCAGGAGCTGCATTTGAATTTACTTGCTCCGATGCAACTGACTCAATCGGCGATACATTGGTTGAATAAACCGGGGATTATTTTAAATATTGGCTCAAGTTTAGGGGCTATTGGTTACCCTGGTTATGCCACGTACTGCGCTACCAAAGCAGGGTTGCACCGTTTTAGTGAAGCGATGCAGCGTGAGCTTGAGGGGACGGGTATCAAGGTACTTTACCTAGCGCCGCGAGCGACCAATACCGAGCTGAATAATGACACGGTGAACCAGTTCAACCAAGCCGTAGGCAACCACTGTGATGAGCCAGAGGTTGTTGCCCAACATGTGCTTAGTATGCTTGAAAGCGAATCAACAACTCGCTGGATTGGCTGGCCTGAAAAAGTGTTGGTGCGATTAAATCAACTATGGCCTGCAGTGATTTCGTCGGCAATTAAAAAGCAGCAAGCGACCATTCTTGCCTTTTTGAACCGTTAAAGCGTGATAATTCAAGGAGAACAACATATGAAAACTGTGTTTAAATGGGCCAGTGCATTGGTCATCTTTGCGGTAAGCACGATACCCGCTTTTGCGATCACCCCTTTAGCTCAGGTTCAATCTGATTGGGCCAAATGCCAATACAAAATGAAGTCGAGCGATGATCAAGAACGTTGTTTTGAACGTGTCATTATGCGTAACACATTAGAGATGAAATCAAGTAACAGTCCAGAACTCAAAGTGTGGCTTGCCATCAATAAATCCTCATTAGCGGGCGTAAAAGGTGGGTTGGGTGCGCTATCTTTAGTGAAAGAGGCGAAATTATTGTACGAAGAGGTTATCGATCAAGCGCCTAATACTTTAGATGGCTCGGCTTTTACAAGTTTAGGCACCTTATATTACAAAGTGCCCGGCTGGCCAGTGGCTTTTGGCGACGACGTTAAAGCGGAAGAGTTGCTGCAAAGAGCGCTGCTGATTAACCCGACAGGAATTGATGCCAACTATTTTTACGGTGATTTTCTTGCCGAGCAAGGCAGAACCGATGAAGCAAGAAAGTACCTGTTGCAAGCACAACAAGCACCAGCAAGGCCACAAAGAGCGATTGCCGATGCTGGGCGTCAGCAAGAAATTGCCCTTTTGTTGGAGAATTTAAAATAACGTATGCGTTTATTATTAGTCGAAGATGACAAACAACTGGGCGAGTCAATGCAGGTGGCGTTGACTCGCCAAGGTTATACGGTGGATTGGTTAGAAAAAGGTGGCGGCGTGGCGTGTGCGCTCAAAACTGAACAGTTTTCGGCGGTGATCTTGGATTTAACCTTACCGGATATGGATGGTCTTGAGGTGTTGCGTGGCATTAGAAACGCCGGTTATTCGCTGCCTGTGATGATCCTAACGGCGCGTGATGATATTAGCGATCGCGTCAAAGGGTTAGATGGTGGAGCCGATGAATATATAGGTAAACCCTTTGCGCTAGAAGAGCTACTGGCACGTCTACGGCTTATCATTCGTCGTAGCTCGGGCAGCGCCGAGGCTCTGATTTCGATTGGTGATCTGAGCCTCTCTCTTTCCAAGCAGGAGATTGAATATCGTCAGCAACCCCTTAAACTGACGCGTAATGAATATAAAATTCTCGCCAGTTTGATCACTCAAGCAGGGCGAGTGATGAGCAAAGAGCTATTGCAACAAGCGCTTCATGGCTGGGACGAAGGCAGCAGTGACAACGCTATCGAAGTTCACATTCATAACTTGCGTAAAAAAATGCCAGAAAATGTCATCAAAAATATCCGTGGTGTGGGGTATATGATTGAAAAATAAAAAAGTCTTTTCGATTAAACGTCGTTTAACACAGTCGGCTGTATGGTTAAGCGGTAGTTTACTGCTTATTTCTCTCTACTTCAGTTTTTCTACGGCACATCATGAAATTGGAGAAGTCTACGATGCGCGCTTAGGTCAATCGGCAAAATTACTGTTGATGGCGACTTCTGTCTCTATAAAAGAAGGAGACAATGCCGATCTTCATCAACAGTTTGATCAGTGGATGCAAAGCATTGAACGTCTTTCGCAAGCCAACAAGGAGATGGCAACGCAGTATGGTCACCCTTATGAGCGGTACATTCTGTTTCAGTTTTATCGAGATGGTCAGTTGATGTACAGCTCTGATAGCCAGCAACCCGCCTTTAGCACTAATGCCAGCAATGATGGATTTGGCAGTGTCACTATTGATGGTCAAACATGGCGTTATTTTCAATTGGCGCAACCTCATCCTGATCGCGGCTCTGAATACATTCTCGTTGCGGAAAAACAGAGTATTCGTGATGAAATGGTCAATGAAATTGCACTGTCGACCGCATTGCCGCAATTGATCCTGATCCCATGCGTTATCTTGGTGCTGGTGATGCTTATTGGCCGAAGTTTCAAACCACTGCAAGAGCTAAAATCGGCGATTGCCATTCGCAGTGTCCACAAGTTGGATCGCATTTACGTTACAGAACAAACCACTGAACTTTCACCATTAGTAGAGACACTCAACCAACTGTTGGCTCAATTAGAATTGGCTTGGCAGCGAGAGAAGCGCTTTACGCGTATGGCTGCTCATGAACTTAAAACGCCACTGACGGTATTGAGATTAAATGCCGAAAACGCGATGCTTAGCCAGAATGAGCAGCAACTGAAATATGATCTGGACATGATTCTTAAGGGTATTGAGCGTACTGACCGCCTTATTCATCAGTTGTTGATGTTAGCCAAAGTCGAAAGCACTATGGAATTGTCATCACAAACGGTCGATCTCTCAGTCTCTATTAAGCAAGTTATCGCAGACCTTGCGCCGTTAGCCTTAAAGCACGACCAACAATTGAGCTTTGAAGGGCAGAGTTTGTCGGTTCAAGGCGACGAGCTATTACTCGGCGTGTTGTTTAAAAACTTAATCGATAATGCGATGCGCTATTCTGGCGTACACAGTCACATTGATATTACGTTGCATGGCGATGATCAGTTTATTCAAGTGAATGTGACTGATAGCGGCCCCAACATCACGAACGAAGCCCGAGAAAAAATATTTGATAACTTTTATCGAGCTAACAGTGAAAAAGGCGATGGGGCAGGGCTTGGAATGTCGATTTGCCGTGATATCGCCGCGCTGCATAATGCCACCGTCGAGTTGCTGCCGAGACACAACGACAGCAACATCTTCAGGGTTTGTTTTCATCTAAGTTAACGGGCCTCTTCTGTTTTTATCCACACTCTTTAGCGGCATGGCGCAAAAATATCTTGCGCTTTCTCGTATGCATTGGTTGATACATCCATAATGCCAAGTAAAGAGTGAAAGAGATTACTGTGAGCATAGGGCTGAGTGGCTGTTTGACGTAAACAGGTTTGATTCACGCCTTTCGTACGGGCGAATTCGTCAGATAACCAGACTAAAAGCGGTACTTGAGTTTGATAATCGGGTGCTAGGCTGTACGGCATACCATGTAAGAACAGTCCATTTTCTCCCAGCGATTCCCCATGGTCGGAGACATAAATCAATGCGGTGTTGTATTGCGCTTGCAGTGATTTTAGCTTTTCAATCAGCTGCGCCAAAACAAAATCTGTGTAACGAATAGTGTTGTCGTAAGTATTCACTATCTGCTCAACGCTGCAATTTTCAATATCCGCTCTTGGGCAATCAGGTTGATATTTCGCCATTTCTTTAGGATAGCGCTTAAAGTAGGTTGGCCCGTGACTTCCAATAATGTGCATGAAAATCATTCGGTTACCAGTTTGGTTGGCAATTTCTTCATCTAAGTTGTCTAGCATTGTGACGTCATAACAAGTGCTGCCGTCACATCGGCCTTCTCGCGCAGTTTTATCCAGCTCTTTCTGCGGAATATTTTTCGCGACGCCTTTATCGCCTCCATCATTTTCTTTCCATAAGAGGTCGACGCCTGCGCGCTGCAAGATATCGAGGACGTTGTCTTGGTTATCCGCTTTGGTACGATCAAAATTATGACGATCCATATTGGAAAATAAACAAGGTACAGAGACCGCTGTTGCAGTACCACAAGAGGCGACATCACTGAAAAATATAGGCTGATAAGGCGCGGTATAAGCATTGGTATCACGTGTGTAGCCGTAGTATTGGTAATTTTGTGCGCGAGCCGTTTCTCCTAGCACAAATAAGACTAAGGTTGGTTTTTCTGCATCACGGCTATGGGTAGTTTTCGGTTGCTGCTGCGCATCAGCGCCGATAATTTGATACACCACGGGCTCGGTAAAATAACGGTCTTTCACAAGACCATAAGCGCTATAGACAAAGTGAGTGGGGATGATCATTTTCTTGAGGTAACTATTGTTGCGTCCAACCGACGAATAGTTCTGATAATACAGCGCCGCAATAATGATGATGCCGAGTAAAGAGAGCAATATTGATAGCGCTTTATAGCCTAAAAAGCGGGAAATGGATTTTTCTACTTTAAGTGGCGAAAGCAGTAATAGAACGGTAGGGAGGATGCCCAACGCTGAGATCCAGACAATGGAATAGAGACTGACATAAGAGCCTGCCTCACTGCTATTGGTTTCAACGACATTGATCAACATGTCTCGGTCGACAATCGTGCCGTAATTGTAACTCGCATAACTCACCACAGCAGAAAGGATGAGTAAGACCGCAAAAAAAGGTTTTAGAAAATAAGGCCACGAAAACAATTGGAAAATAACGTTCAGCGCCAAAAAGAAAAAAATCGGTATTGAGAACGCAAACCCCCAATTGAACTGCTCAGCAGCCGAAAAAATCTGTGCCAATTTGGCATAAATAGGGATGTTGAGTACCAAGCTGAAATAGAGAGCAAGCAACAAGGTAATACTTGCGTATGAGAAGCGAGGATTTTTCATTGTGGGTTCCATAACATGCGGTTCTACTATAAACGTTATGATAACTATAAAGAACTTTTCTTAATAAAGACTTAAGAAACTTAATGAGTTGGGTAATATGTGATATGCGTCTTATTGCGCTTGGTTGGTAATTTCTTCGTGCTTTGTTGAGCGTTAAAAGTGATGGAGTATCACACTATTGCCGTTCGTCTTTAGGAGAGTCCATGACCACCATGGTGGTGATCGATTTCACCGTTAAGCACTCACCAAGCACATCGGCGTGAAAACGTTTATAAGCGCTGAGATCTTTGGTTTCGACACGCAGCAAATATTCGTTCATCCCGGTAATGTTGTGGCATTCGACCACCTCCTTGGCGTAGCGCACATGTTCTTCGAAACTGAGCTGCGCTTTTTTCGTATGGCTGTTTAAGCCAATTGCCACATAAGCGACAAACCCGACATCAAGTTGGGTTTTATTTAAGACCGCTCGATAGCCTTTAATGATCTGCTTACGCTCGAGATCCTGCACACGGCGCAACGTGGCGGAGGGCGATAAGCCGATGCGTTCAGCTAGTTCTACATTCGAGACTCGGCCATCAAGTTGTAGCTCTTGCAATATTCTCTCGTCAAATCTGTCCATGGTTGCTTTTTATTGCTCAATATTGGTGATATTGGCCAATATAAGCACAATATTGCCAGTCGATACCATTATTATTTGTTCATCATTATTAAATAGAGAAAGAAGATGGATTACACACAATGGTGGCCACTGGTGGCTTTTGCTTTTGTTTCGACCTTTTCACCGGGTCCAAACAACATCATGCTGATGACATCCGGTGCGAATGTGGGCTTTATGCGCACTATTCCGCACATGCTTGGTGTAACGTTTGGTTTTAGCATTATGGTGCTATTGGTTGGTGTTGGGTTAACGGGTTTATTCCATCGTTATCCTATGTTGCAACAAGGCTTGCAAATTGCCTGCACCATTTATTTGGTCTATTTGGCGATAAAAATTGCGCTGAGTAACCCTTCGCAGGGAGAGAAGCAGTATCAACCGATGTCATTTGTTTCGGCTGTACTGTTTCAATGGGTCAACCCTAAAGGTTGGTCGATGGCGCTGACTGCGGTGAGTGTATTTAACCAAAGTGCGAGTTGGGCGCAGTTAATGCTGATTTCATTGGTGTTTGCTTTGGTGAACATTCCGTCGGTCAGTGTTTGGACTGCGGCGGGTAAACAGTTGAGCCACTGGATGAATCACCCAAGTTATGTCCGCTGGTTTAACGGCGCGATGGGCGCGTTGTTGCTACTGTCCGTTGTTCCTATGCTGTAGGGATTCGGTGAGACGTTGCTGTGTGGGAGCATTATCAACGCAGCAAAAGAAAGTGGGTACTGAGCGACCCACTTTGTTTATCTAGCTTGCCTGATATTAACCGTTCGCTATATTGCCCATAAAATTAACGCCAATATTTGCGGTGAGAGTATGCGTAGGCACATTACTAACGGATAGACAGTGGCGTATGCCAATGCAGAAGCGCCACTGCTTTCGTGCAGCGCATTCGCAAAAGCAAGAGCAGGTGGATCGGTCATCGAACCTGCTAGCATGCCACAGATGGTGAGATAGTTAATATGGCCTAAAACACGAGCCAGTATTCCGACAGTGATCAATGGAATACCCGTGATCAACATGCCGTAGCCCATCCAACTGACGCCATCGCCTTGCACTAAGGTTTCAACAAAATTGCCCCCAGATTTTAACCCGACCACGGCTAAAAACAGCACAATACCAATTTCTCGTAGAGCAAGGTTCGCGCTGGGCGGCATAAACCAATACATTTTGCCAATGCTGCCGATACGCGCCAAAACCAGTGCGACAATCAGCGGTCCTCCAGCCAAGCCGAGCTTAATGGCGGCGGGGAATCCCGGTAGATAAAACGGAATAGATCCGAGTAATACCCCAAGTCCAATCCCAACGAAGACTGGTAGCATCTGCACATGCTGTAATTTTTGGTGCGCGTTGCCGACCATGCCACTGACCGCTTCAATCGCTTCTTGACGCCCGACTAAATTGAGAATGTCGCCAAACTGCAAGGTAGATTGACTGGTTGGGATAAGCTCAACCCCGGCACGGTTTAAACGCGAAACTACGACGTCGTATTTCTCTTTTAAATCCAGATCGCGCAGCTTTTTACCAAGCACAATCTCGTTGGTGACGACTAAGCGCTGTACTCGCAGCTCCGTGCCGCGTGTCGAAAGTGATGCATCAACCTCTTCGCCAATCACCAAGCGTGCTTTTTCTAACGCTTTTTTATCGCCGACCAGATGAAGCAAATCATTCACTTCAACTCGTGAATCGGGTTTGGGTACTGAAAGGTGTTCACCACGTTTAAGGCGCGAGCACACAATATCGCCATCACTGAGCGCGGGAATGTCTTTTAAGAGCAGGCCATTTAAGTTGGGGTTTTTAATCGCAACGTTAATGGTGTGCAAGCTCTCTTTTTTGTGGCCGTTGTGGATCTCAAACTCTTCGGCTTCAGCGTCAACACTGACACGAAAGGCAATTCTGAGCAGCCACATGGTAAGCAAAATACCGCATATGCCAAAGGGGTAAGCAATCGCATAACCCATACCCGTCAGGTCAAGCATGTTCTCTTGGCCACCTAACTCAGTCAGGATTTGTTGCCCCGCACCTAATGATGGCGTATTGGTGACTGCACCGGAGAATACACCAAGAATAACGGGTAAAGGCACATCAAACAGATAGTAAAGCGCGACCGTCACCACACAGCCCAGCAACACAATCAGTGCGGCAAAGGCGTTGAGTTTTAGTCCTGAGCTTCGAAGTGAAGAGAAAAAACCGGGTCCGACTTGTATACCAATGGTGTACACAAATAGGATAAGGCCGAACTCTTGAATAAAATGCAACGTATTGTAGTCAAGAACCACACCCCACATGCCTGTAAAGTGGCCGACGAGAATGCCGCCAAACAGCACCCCACCGATCCCTAAACCAACACCGTAGACGCGCCAATTCCCTATCCACAAACCCAGCACAGCTACCAGCGAGAGAATGCTGATAGAAAGTGCAATGTCACTCATGATGAGTCTCCTGAACAATTAAAAAACGGCTGGTGGGCAAGCTTAATGAACGGCAGGGGTAGGCGTAAGAACTCAGTTAGTGGTTATGTCTACAGCTGGAGGGTTCAAATACGGCATTGAGAAGTCACCTAGTGAAATGAACTCTCGATGTCGTTTTGTGGTTGCCCTGAACTTATGACCAGTAATACTGTAATGGACTACAAATGTTAACTATAGGTATGCAAATTTGTGCACCGGAACGAATATTAAATTTCTCAGATAAGTAATTGTTAGATAAGAGTTAATAAAATCACACTTCCCAAAAAGCTAGCCTTATCTTTTCTTATGTTAAGAAAGTGTTGGTTTGTCTAGTCTGTACTCTTTTCACTAGTGATATTCGTTTGGTTTCGTCCGGTGTTTTTCGCTTGATAGAGCATGTTGTCAGCCAATTTAATTAACTGCTCTGGTGAATGGGAACCTTCTAAGTCGACTGCGCCTCCAATGCTGATGGTTAAAAAACCGTTTTCAGCCGCTGGGTGGTCTATACACAGTGTTTTGATTTTATCTTGAACAAGGTTAGCAACGTACCAAATACCTTCTTGGTCCGTCTCAGGAAGAATCATGGCGAATTCTTCACCACCATACCGTGCAGCGATGTCGGTTGGTCTTCGACAACATTGGTGCAAAGTAGTGGCGACTTTTTTTAAACAATCATCACCTTCAAGGTGGCCAAATGTGTCGTTGTATTGTTTAAAATAATCAATATCGATCAGCAATAACGAGAGAGGCTGTTTTTTTCGGTAAGCTTGCGCTAAGTGAGACTTTAAGTGTTGATCGAAATAGCGGCGATTATTAAGACCGGTAAGGCCGTCTAAATATGCCAATGATCTCAGTAGGTCTGCTTGGTGCTTTAGGGTTAAATGAGCCTTGATTCTGTTTTTTAACGTATTGATATTAAATTGTTTTTTTAGAAAATCAACACCGCCTGCTTCCCAACATGCATCTTGGTCTTCTTGGGCGGTTAATCCGGTAATAAAAATAACAGGTATATCAGCGATCGTAGGGTCATTTTTGATCAAGCGGCAGGTTTGTAAGCCATCCATTTCTGGCATGATGACATCGAGTAGCACCAAATCGGGCTGACTTTCTTTGCAAACGTTGATGGCTTGCGTTCCAGATGTCGCCATCAATATCTGATAGTCATCTTTCAATAATTGATATATGAGCTGAATATTAGTCGGCTGATCATCAACGATGAGTACCGTGAAGTCAGTTTTCTTGTTGAAGTTTAGTAAACCGTAATTAGATAGCATCGGAAAACTCTTTGTTTTTCATGATTTCTTTTAGTATTGCAGTTGCTTGTTCAAACGCCAAACTTTGTACTTGTTCTGCAAGTTGTTTTGTTAACTCTTCATCAATCATATTTAATTGTGCTGAGATTTCTTCAAATAATGTCGTCGCTTCCATATTTGAAGTGTTGAAACATCTCCCGAGCATGAGCAGTTTTTCTCTAAATATTGCTTTATCCATGGCAACTGGTGTTGTAGTCGTTAGTTGCTCGTTTCTGAGTAAATTCATCAATGATCTGAGTTGTGATTGGGCAAATAGTACGTCAGCCAATAAGCTACTATTTCTTCTCATCATCTCTGTGGTTGCTATTGAACATTCGAGCTCAGCTTTTGCTAACTTTTCCGACAATTGTGTAAGTCCACAGCTTTCTGAACCACTTTTTAAACTGTGGTAGATACGCAATGCGACATCAGTGGCAATTTCAGTAGATTGCAGTTGTGATATAGCATCTTGCATATCAATGACAAATTGATTGATTACTTTTAGATAAACGGATAAATCGCCGATTCGATTTATCGCTTGATTGAGTTTAATACCATGTTTGTCTGCATATTCTTGAGCTGGTGTCGATATTTTTTGATTATGGGGAGCTACCACTTGGTGTTTTGCTGGGAGCGTTTTTTGAGTTACGAAGTGTTGAATTTTTTTAACCACATCATTGATCTCGAAAGGTTTCGCAATATGGTCATTCATACCTGCAGCTAAACAGGTGGCTTTATCTTCAGGGCGAGCATTAGCTGTCATTGCTAATATTGGAAGTTGATGAAACTTCATCTCTTGTCGGATCTTACGAGTCGTTTCATAACCATCCATACCGGGCATTTGAATATCCATCAGTACTAGGGAAAACTGCTGATTTTGCAGTATATCTAGTGCTTTAAAGCCGTCCTCAGCTTCGATAATTGTTGCGCCACGTTCGCTGAGTAATTCGGTTGCGACCAAGCGATTGGTCGGATTATCTTCAACCAGCAATATGCTGATACCAGATAAGCTATCGTTTGAATTTATTCGATGGAATGTTTCTGCAAATACTGCATCTTTACTTTGCAGTACATTGATAATGGTTTGTTTGATTAGCTCTGGCGTTACTGGCTTTATCAGCACGGTTTCTAAAAGTTCATGGGTGTCTTCTAAATGTTTGTCGAGAATTTCTAGGCCAAAAGCCGTAATCATGATGACTAAAGGTATTTTTTTGAGATTTTTCTGGTTTTTGATGGATCGAGTAAGAGCCAAGCCATCCATATCAGGAAGTTTCCAGTCAACAAATGCGAGATCAATCACTTCGTTTTGTTGAGCTAAGTTGTGTAGTTGTGCTAAAGCTTCATCGGCGTTGGGCGCAGCAAACACTTGGCAGCCTAGTTTTTGGAGTATGTCTTGAAGAATTAAACGTGCGGTTTCATTATCTTCTACCACTAATATGTTTAAACCCTGTGTAAGATGCGAGTAAATGTCATTACAAACAGGCGCGAAGTTTAATGTAATGGTGAACGCAAATTCACTCCCCTTACCAAGTTGGCTGGTTACGCTAATGTCACCTTGCATCAGGCTCACTAGCCGTTTTACGATCGATAAACCTAATCCTGTACCGCCATACTTTCGGCTAATTGACGACTCAGCCTGGCTAAATCCATTAAAGATAATTGCTTTCTGTTCTTGGGTCATCCCAATGCCAGTGTCTGACACTTTAAAAAGCAAGGTGCAATTATTTTCTGATATTTTCTGTGTTCCTATGGATATTTTTATTTCACCTGCATCAGTAAATTTAATGGCATTACCGGCTAAATTTAATAATATCTGTCGTAAGCGTAGGCTGTCGCCGATCAAGATGGTTGGAACATCAGGCGCAACATCATAAATGATCTCGATGGCTTTCTCTTGAAGGCTTGACGACAGTAGTATCCCCGTTTCTTGTAACAGATCTGGAAGTGAAAATGAAGATTGCTCTAATTCAAGCTTTCCTGCTTCCACTTTAGAAAAGTCTAAAATATCGTTTAAAAGAACGAGTAGAGACTTGGCTGCACTTTGTGTTTTACTTAAGTAGTCGATCTGCTGGCTACTTAAATCGGTATTGAGAGTCATCTGTAATAACCCCAAAATAGCGTTCATTGGGGTTCGAATTTCATGGCTCATATTCGCCAAAAAATCAGACTTAGCTCGGTTTGCGTACTCCGCTTGCTCTTTGGCTTCCGCGAGTTCTTTCTCTTTTTGTAGCTGTTCCGTTAAGTCATAAGCAATACCTAAGAAGCCGACTAACTGACCGTAGTCATCTATTAATCCACCGACATAAAGTTTAACCGGAATGTGTTGGCCGTTTTTACTGATGTAAGTCCAATGATTAATATCGGATTTGCCTAATTTTGCTTTAGCGACAAAAGCATCAAACCCGACTTCTACAGTTTCTCCTAGTTCTAACGATAGATCTTTTGCTCGTCGAGCTACCTCTTCAGATAGGTGAAATATCGCCGGTGTTTTTTTCCCCACCAGTTCACTGGCACTGTAACCGATCAGTTTTTCTGCAGAGGGGTTAAATATAGTGATTAATCCATCTAGATCCGTCGCGATAATAGCGTAACCAGCACTGCTCAAAATGCTGCGCTGTAGAGCATTCGCTTGCGAAATCTCCTCTGTTCTTTGGTTGACCAATTTTTCTAGTTGAAGATTGGTTTCTGTCAGTACGGCTTCCCTTGCTTGAGCGATCTCTATTTTGTGTTTGGCTAACTGATCTCGACGAGAACGCATCATTTGAATGATAAAAACAGTCAACATAAGCAATAATGTGGCCGTTAAGATCTCTTGATAAGTTTGGTTGTAAGCATCTAATGGTAGAGATTCAATAAACTTGTTGGTAGCAATCAGATTGAGTTCCCATTGACGCCCAAACAAATCAATAGTTTGAGTTACTTGATAAGAGGTCTTATCTTGAATTAAGCCGCGGGTGAAAAAATGCTTTGAATTATCGTCATTGATATCACTGATGGTTAGAATAACCTCGTCATTGAGGCCAGCCACAACACTTAATACTTCATCTATCAAAATAGCGGAATAGCTCCAGCCTCTCAGCTTACTTAATCGCTCTTCTATAGAAGATGAATCCGCTATTTTATTTGTGTTGTACACTGGCATTAGCATCAGAAAGCCTTGCTGTGTTTTTTTATGGGCTTGCACGAGAGTAATAGGAGCGGTAAGGCGTACAGCGTTACTTTTGGCAGCCTCTAAGGCGGCAGCTCGACGCATTGCCTCTGAACCAATATCTAAGCCGATCGCCTGTTTATTGTGGTCTTCGGGCTCAATGTATTGGATAACAAACAAGCTGCTATTATGCTCTGAAAGCGAGCGAATATTGAAGGTTTTATCGGGTCTATCGCGACGAGCTTGTTCGATGAAGGCTTCTTTTTGCTCCGGTTCAACAAAACGGATGAATCCAAAGCCACGAGCTCCCGGAAACTCTTTTGGATAGTCACGGGTCTGGGTATAGCGAAACATCTGGTCATAATCAAATGCATCGACTCCAGCTGTCATCACCGCGCCTCTAAAGCCACGTATCCCGTATTGATATAGCGTAACCTTTTCTGCTACCCCATTACTAATCTGCTGTAATCGTGAAGATAAGTCATGCCGTATATGTTCAATTCGCTCCGTTTTATGCATTTGATTAAAGTGACTTGCGGCAAATAAACCAAAGACAAGAATAAGCAAAGGCAGCCAAAGTGCGTTTAAGATGGTTTTATTTAATTTCAAAGTGGCTCTGGGTTGTTTTTCTTTTGATAGATCCATTACCTTTCCCTGCTAATTACATGCTTTTTATCGTATTATCACTTGTTTTTATGTTTTTTAAGATACCTATAACAACTTTAGCAGGATATTTCTAATTGGATAGAAATGCCGTAGACGCGCCAATTCCCTATCCACTATATACCCTTCCTACTTGAAGCTGCAGCGGTGTTGGCTACGTTCGTTCACCCCAATCACATAGTTTGCCTATGCTCATGGGGACTCACTCACTTGCCGCCTACCTGCAACTCCAAGTTGTTTGGGTATAGATATGCAAATTTGTGTACCGGAACGAATATTAAATTTTCTAGATAACGGATTGTTTTGTTAGATAAGGGTTAAATTATCCATTTCCTGTGCGTTACTCACCACTATTTTTATCGAGAAAATAGCCCATACCGCGTTTAGTTTTAATCAGTGCTGATGAGAAAGGGTCATCAATTTTTTTGCGTAGACGACGCATATACACATCGACTACGTTGGTTAGGGGATCTTGATGGAGACCCCAAACATTAGCAAGAATCCGTTCTCGGCTAAAAATATGACCGGGTTTATGCATCAATAGCTCTAATATGGAGAGTTCTTTGGCGGTTAACTCAATGGCTTGCCCTGCCCGTGTTACGGCCATGGTTGATAAGCAGAGCGTTAAGTCTGCAATGTGTAGAGTGGGCATTGGCGCAGAGTCAGAATGTCGACGTTGCAGCGCATCTAGGCGAGCCAGTAACTCTTCAAAATGAAAAGGTTTTGCCAGATAATCATCCGCACCAATGCGTAGGCCCCGAACCCGTTCTTCAACTTCGCTCAGTGCAGAAAGCATCAAAATTCGCACATCAATACCGGCTTCACGTATTTGCTGACAAAGAGTTAATCCATCGGTGTGCGGAAGCATTCGATCTAAAATTAAAATATCGGGCTCGCCGCTTATGAGTGTTTCAAGTGCGTATTGCCCATCATTTAGTCGCTGAATGTGGTGACCTTCTGCTTTGAGCCCTCGCTCAATAAAGTTGGCAATTCTGGCATCATCTTCAATTAAAAGAATTCTCATGATTCTTCCTCTTCCAGTTCAAAGGTAAGTGTAACGGTTGTGCCTTGAGCCAGTTGGCTTTGGAATGCGATGGTTCCGTGTTGCTGCTGCACAATGTTATAAGCCAGCGTTAAACCAATCCCTAAGCCATCAGGGCGATAGCGTTTGCCGTTTTCGGACCGAAAATAGCGTTGGAAAATCTGTGCGAGGTCCTCTTGGTCAATACCAATACCGTGATCTTGCAATTGAAGATGAAATTGCTGGGGCTCAACTAGCAGAGTGAGCGTAATAGGCTGGTGATGTGGATCATAGCGCAATGCATTATCGACGATAATTCGTACGGTCATCAGTAGCTTATCTAAATCAGTATGAAAGATCCGAGCTTGCCAGTTTGCCTGTTGTGGGTGAAGACATTCAAGTTGCACTTGATGCGCGTGAGTTAAAAGGGTGGCTTGTCTCGTCACCGACTGCCATAGACTCTCTAAGGTGATAGGGCTAAGAGCCGGTTGGAACAGCTTTTCATCTTGACGGATCAGCAACAATAAATCGTCGATCCGATAGGAAAGGTGGGTTGCCGATTCATTGATACGCTGTAGCGTTTGTCGATACTCTTCATCACTATTTTGACGACTGCGAAGGGTAATTTGCGCTTCTCCTAAAATGGCCGTTGCGGGAGTACGCAATTCATGGCTGACGTTCGCAAAAAACTCTTTCTGCTGGCGTTTAGCTTGCTCCAATGTTTCGAGTGCATTGGCGAGTTCTTGGGTGCGTGCAGTAACTTCTCGCTCAATGAGTTGACGCGAAGCGATCTCTTTTTGCTGCGCATTTTCAAGGCTTTGTGCCATGTAATTAAAATGCTGCGCTAGGGTTCTGAGCTCACTTGGCCCGCTGACCGATACTCGATGGTTAAGATAGCCTTGTTCTAAAGCTGAAGTGCTTTTTAGCAGTTCCGCTAACGGTTTGGATAAGGTGCGCAGTAACCAGCCTCCGAGTAGCAAGCCAAAGACTACCCCTAGTAATGATAAGGTTACAATGACATTTTCTACATCAGATAATGATTTCATCGCTGCGGCTTCATAGCGTGCAGTACGTTGTTTCTGTAGAGAAATAGCTTGATTCAGCAGCTGGCGTAGGTCGGTATTATCCACTTTATCAAAGGTGTCACTGAGTAAAAGCCAGCGATCATTATTGTCTGTGATTTTTGCGATTTCCCAGGATCGAAGCGCTGTTTTTAATCGTCCAAAGTTAGTTTCAAAGAGAGAAATGACTTTGATTTGCTGAGTGATCTCGGCAAAGTCTTGGTTGGTGATACCGTGTTGTTGTGCTTGCTCGGTTAGCAAATAGAGCTCGCTGAGCAAATCTTCAATCTTTGAAAAGCGCATGTCTCGTTTGAGCGTGCTGCCATCTTTCGTCAATAAATACTCGGCAAGCCAAATTTTCAACTGCTGTTTTTCCGTGCTCAACTGCATAAAGCTTTGCAAGATTTGATTGGAGATCTGTCCGCGCTGAATGTGCTCATTAGCGACGTTATTTGACCATAAAGCGGTGCCAGCTTGGGCTAAGATTAGGGTGAGCAACAGAGCCAGTACGAGAGATAATTGATAACGAAACATAATGATCGCCGCATAAATTCAATAGGTGAGCAGAGTAAGCGATCCGTTGGTATTGGGTAAAGAATATTCATCTGAAGTTAATCTAAGCGCATGGTTTAGGTTCATCGAGAGGCCGTAAATTACTCCCATCAACCACATTACTCCCATCAACTAGATAATTAGATAAGGCCTTCATCATGCAACGTACACATAAAAGAATTTCTATTTCAGCATTATTACTCTGCGGGTTGTTACCGCTATCCGCTCAAGCTTCTAACGTATTAGTTAATAACAACATTAACCACCAAGAGGTGCTTGATGCCCAGCAAGCTTGGGGAGAAGCGTTAATCAAGATCAGCCAGACTTATGAACAAAAAGGTCATGCTGAAGCGAAGAAATTGGCACAGCAAGTGTTAGACCAAGCGTATGGCTATCAACAAGGTGCGGTGCTTTTCAAACCTACGCTTGCCAGTGGGGAGCAAACCTTTCGCACAGAAGTAGACGGAGCGCTATCTTATTTTGTCGGCAGTGATAAGCAATACCCACAAGATTCTGGCTTTGCACTAAAAGGTTGGAAGGAGTATAGCTTTGATAACGCAGCAGTCTACATCAACGGTGATGTGGCCTTAACCATGGGGCACGTTAAGCTCATCGACAATAAAGGAAAGCAAACCGTGGTGGATAAAAGCTGGGCATTTAAGAAAGATGAACAGGGCCAACTGCGAATTGTTCTGCACCATTCATCACTGCCTTTTCAACCTTAATTGAGGGGAAAGCTTTTAGATGTGGGTGATGGTAATACACCCACATCGCAGACCTTTCTGTTGTGCCAGTTAAACGCCAGCACGCTTGAGCAGGCCAGCCATCAGTGGCGAGCTTGAACGAACCTGTTTTGATTTGTTCTGTAATGTTTTAGCCAGCGTCGGGTTATTGATGCTTTTGGCAATGTAGGCCATTGAATGATAGAAATCTCCTGCGGATTTCATTTTATTGGCGTCATTTAACGGCGCTAATAACTGCACCATAGCTGTGCCACTCATTGCTTGTTGGGTGGCGTACTCTTGTACTGCATCGAGTAGAAGATCGAGATCGACCATCGCTTCGGCACTTTCCACACCATGTTTTTTCATCTCTTTGCGGTTACGTTTACGCATTTGCTTAATGACAAAGGCTGGTTTGTTGAGCTTTTTAAAAGCAAAGTAACCAAGAACGACTGCAAGCACGACACCGCCCGCCACATAACCCCAAATAGAACCGGAAGATTCAACAACAGGCTTTAGGGTTTCAACGGTATATTCAACGGTAGTGGGTGTATCAGACATTATTATTTCCTTAGAATGCAGCTTCAAAATCAGAAGCTATTAATTAATCTGGCAGGGGGAAAAGCGCCTTGCGATGAATCAAAGATCCATGAAAAGGAGAGCTTCTGCCTCACATTACTCTCTTTTTGGGGTGAGGAGGCAAGAAAGCAAGTCCATTTTAGGGATTATTAATGAGTTTGTTGATAATTGTGCGAGTTGGTCACACAAATTACGCCATTGCCTCTGTGTGTATGAGCTTAGCGAGGTGATATAAAGATTGAAATGCACAGTCGTCATGAGGTTTAATGTTACGGTAACATTCAGTTGGAAAACAGAATAAAAATGAGCAGTATGCAACGTAAAACTAGGCCTACCCTGCAAGATATCGCAGACCGCGTGGGGGTGACGAAAATGACCGTTTCCCGTTTTTTACGCGACCCCAATTCGGTCGCATTGGCAACCCAAGAAAAAATTGCCGCAGTGATTGAAGAATTAGGTTATATACAAAATCGCGCCCCGGCGATGTTGTCGAAATCGTCAAGTAAGGCGATTGGTATTCTTCTGCCTTCCTTGTCAAATCAAGTGTTTGCCAATTTAGTTCAAGGGATTGAGTCGGTAACCAAAGCAAGAGGTTACGATACACTTATTGCCCACTTTGGTTATAACGTGCAAGAAGAGGAGGAGAAAATTGCCTCGTTGCTGTCGTATCAAGTCGATGGTCTTATTTTGACCGAAACGCACCACTCCGAACGTACCATTCAAATGCTAAAAGCGGCGGGTGTGCCAGTGGTTGAAACGATGGAGCTGCCAGACAAGCCGATCAATATGGCGGTGGGGTTGGATCACGAACAGGCCTCGTATCATGTGGTGACGCAGATGATTGATAGTGGCAAACAGCATATTGCCTATCTCGGTGCGCGTCTTGATACTCGAACGCAGTTGCGGATGAATGGCTATGATCGTGCAATGCAAGATGCAGGCTTAACCGCAGTTCATATCCTAACTCAAGAGCATTCAAGTTTTACTCTCGGCGGTGATTTACTCGAACAAGCCCTAGAAGAGAGGCCAGAGATTAACGGCATCTTCTGTACTAATGATGACATTGCAATTGGTGCCATGATGAAGTGTGCACATCGAGGGTTGAAGATTCCTCAAGATATTGCAATCGTGGGGTATAACGCGCTCGATATAGGTCAAGCGATTTCACCAAAGCTAACCAGCGTAGAAACGCCTCGGTTTGAGATTGGCAAGAAAAGCGCTGAGCTATTATTGTCCGCACTGGCGGGTGAAGTGATTGAGCAGAAAGTGTTCGACTTAGGCTTTAGTGTCACCGATGGTGAGAGCCTGTAGTCAGCTTGTTATTCAGCCATTGAAGTGGTTGGGTTTGTCACTTCAATGGCTACATCAAACTCATGTTGTATCAATTAGGGTAGAGGAACGAAGCCCCTTGATTGGCGGCAGAGACATTATCTCGGCACACTTTAAACAGATCGCGCCCCCAAGTTTGCTGTGTGAGCTCAGTATCACAAGTGGCGATATCACGGCCTTCGGTTGGCGTTAAGTTCTCTAATCGGCCTGTCACCGCATCGACGCGGATCCTATCTCCCTCTTCAATAAGCGCAATTGCGCCGCCTCTTAATGCTTCCGGTGAGACGTGAATAGCCGCTGGTATTTTACCAGAAGCGCCGGACAAACGACCATCGGTTACTAACGCAACCCGATAGCCTGCTTTTTGTAAGTTGCCCAAAATAGGCATTAACTTATGCAGCTCAGGCATGCCATTGGCTGCTGGCCCATTGAAGCGGACTACAACCACGCAATCTTGATTGAGCTCGCCGCGTTGATACGCCTGCTCAACCTGATGTTGGCAAGCGAACACTTTGGCGGGCGCTTCAACAATGCGATGTTGCTCAGCCACGGCAGAGACTTTGATCACTGCTTGCCCAAGGTTACCCGATAACACTTTAATGCCACCAGAGCGCTGAAATACCTTATCAGGCAGGGCGATTACCTTGGGGTTTTTAGTTTGAGTACAGGCTTGCCACTCTAACGTATGGCCCACTAATTGCGGTGATTTTAGTTGATCTGCAAATTCACCAAACACGGGTTTTACGTCGCTGTGAAGTAACTGCGCTTGATGCAGACGCGTCATCAACATGGGTACGCCCCCTGCGAGCTCAAATTCATTGATATCCGCCGAACCATTGGGGTAAACATTCACCACAAGAGGAACGACGTCAGACAGATCACTGATATCTTGCCAAGTCAGCACAATACCCGCCGCGCGAGCGACAGCCAGTAAATGAATGGTATGGTTTGAACTGCCACCAGAGGCGAGCAAAGCCACTAGGCCATTGACTACGCTTTTTTCGGTTACCACCTCATAAAGTGGACGGAAATGCGCCGTGCCATCGCTCATGGCGGCAAGGCGGATTGCGGCATGTTGCGTCAATGCAAGGCGCAGTGGGGAAAAGGGAGCGACAAACGCTGACCCTGCCAGCATTAAACCCATCGCCTCAAACACTAATTGGTTGGTATTGGCGGTGCCGTAGAAAGTGCAAGTGCCCGGGGAGTGATACGAAGCGCACTCCATATTCAGCAGCGCGCTATCATCAACCAAACCTGCCGCGTGTTTTTGGCGAACATCGACTTTCTCATCATTAGTAATGCCAGTGGACATTGGCCCTGCGGGAATAAAAGCCGTTGGTAGGTGCGCAAACGCCAGCGCGCCCATCAGTTGTCCGGGCGCAATTTTATCGCAAATACCGAGCAGTAATGTGCCATCAAACATATTGTGGCTGAGTGAAAATGCCGTGGCTTGTGCAATCAAATCGCGTGAGAACAACGACATATCCATGCCTGCTTGGCCTTGCGTTACGCCATCACACATCGCAGGAACGCCGCCAGCAACTTGAGCCGTGTGGCCAAATGGGGCGAGCACTTTTTTGATTTGCTCAGGGTAATCTTTATACACTTGGTGCGCGCTAAGCATGTCGTTGTATGCTGTGATAATGGCTAAGTTAGAACGCGTTAAATCGAGAATGTGCGCTTTTTCTTGAGAGCAAGAGGCGGCGACGGCGTGAGCCAAATTACCACAAGAGAGTGATGCTTTACCCTTGCCACTGTGCTGCTGTGCCTTGGCGCGGTTGAGAAACTCATCACGCAAAGTACGGCTACGCTGAATAATTCGTTCGGTGACGGCTGTGATGGTTGGGTTTAAGGCTGTACTCATGCTGACACCTTTTGACCATCTAAAGTGAGCTCGCGCAATGCCACTAGGGCGCGCTCTACAACCTCATCAATCTCCGTATCGATATCAACGATAGCGACTTTCACTTCGTTGTCGGGGCGCTCTAACGTATTGAACTGGCTTTCCACCATGTTCGCTTTCATAAAGTGGCCTTTACGCGCTTGCATGCGCTTCATGATTAAATCAAAACTGCCATCGAGAAAGAGAAAGGTCACATTTTGGTTACCGTCACGGATTTGATCGCGGTAGGTTTTTTTCAACGCAGAGCAAACAATCACGCCGTGCTCATTTTTACTCTCTAAGCTAAAAGCCGCGTCACGGATGCGCTCTAACCAAGGTTTGCGATCGTCATCATTTAGCGGCTCTCCGCCTGCCATTTTGAGAATATTGGCTTTTGGATGAAGGTCGTCACCGTCGATGAATTTCGCCCCTAATTTCTGGGCCAGTTTCGCGCCTACAGTGCTTTTTCCGCAGGCGCATACGCCCATTACAATAATGCTACTACCAGTCATACGGACTCCTTGAGTGGTATTCTGAGCTGGATCTCATTTTTTAAATTCACTTGGAAATATGACTTTATCTTATCCATGTTATCGGTAACATGTTACCCGTAACTTAGAGATTTGTGAACTGAAACACAAACAAAACAATACGTGATATAAGGTGAAGAACATGGAATTGATGACTCAAAGCAGTAACCCTGCTTACCTATTAGCAATCGCGGGATGTGCGATTGCAGCACTACTGATTTTAATCATGAAGTTGAAGATACACGCCTTCGCTTCATTAACCTTAGTCAGCCTTGGCACTGCAATTGCCACCGGCGTTGCGGCGGAAAAAGTGGTTCCAACCATGATGTCTGGTTTTGGTGGAACCCTAGCGTCTGTTGCTTTGCTGGTCGGCTTAGGTGCGATGATTGGCAAAATTTTAGAAGTGACGGGCGGTGCTAAAGTGCTGGCCGATACCTTGATAGGCCGCTTTGGTGAAGAAAAAGCGCCGTTTGCACTGGGTATTGCTTCATTATTGTTTGGTTTTCCCATCTTCTTTGATGCGGGATTGATCGTGATGATGCCGATCATCTTTAATGTAGCGAAGCGCTTTGGTGGCTCACCATTGAAATACGCGCTGCCTTCAGCCGGTGCTTTTGCCGTGATGCATGCCTTTGTGCCGCCTCATCCTGGGCCAGTTGCGGCTTCAGATCTTTTAGGTGCTGATCTTGGTCTGCTGCTGATTGTTGGTATCTTGGTCGCGATTCCTACTTGGTATTTTGGCGCTTACCTCTTTGGCCTGTATGCGGGTAAGAAATTTGATATTCCACTCTCCAAAGCGTTTTTTAATACCGAGCAAATTATTGATGAAAATAAATTGCCAAAATTTGCCACGGTATTAGCGATTTTAGTGATGCCAGTGCTGCTCATTTTTATGGATACAGGTCTTAATACCCTTGCGGTAGCAGGCGTGATTGACGGTAAAGCGCCATTGGTTGAATTCTTACGCATGTTGGGTAAAACCCCTGTGGCACTGTTGCTGACTCTGCTAACTTGTTTACTTGTGTTTGCCAAAGATTTTGGAATGAACAAGCTGGAAAAACTGTGCAGTGACTCGTTAGCGCCTATATGTGCGGTAATTCTTGTGACAGGTGCGGGCGGCATGTTTGGTGGTGTGTTGCGCGCCAGTGGCATTGGCCAAGCATTGGCCGACGTGTTATCCGATACAGGCATGCCTATCATAGTCGCGGCGTTTGTTATCGCAACTTGCTTACGTGTAGCGCAAGGCTCTGCCACCGTTGCATTAACCACCACCGCCGCTTTGATTGCGCCAATTGTGGCACAAACCACGGGTTTGAGTGAGTTGGATTTATGTTTTATCGTGATTGCGATTGCTGGTGGTGCAACGGTACTATCTCACTTTAATGACTCAGGCTTCTGGCTGGTTTCTCGCTTGATGGAAATGGATGAGAAAACCACACTCAAAACTTGGACTGTGATGGAAACACTGCTTGGTAGCATCGCGTTTGTGATTGTCGCTGTCCTAAGTTTCTTATTATAAAAAGCGTTTTACTATAAGGTTATGAAATGAAAACTCTTGAACAACGATTGAAAGAAATCAAAATCGTCCCTGTGATTGCGATTAATGATGCTAGCCAAGCGGTCCCTTTGGCCAAAGTATTGGTTGAAAATGGGTTGCCATGCGCGGAAGTGACCTTTAGAACAGAAGCGGCTGCAGAATCGATTCGTTTGATGCGTTCCGCCTACCCAGAGATGCTGATTGGCGCAGGGACAGTACTGACTACGGCGCAAGTAGATCAAGCCATTGAGGCGGGCGTGGATTTTGTAGTCAGCCCCGGTTTTAACCCAACCACGGTGAGATATTGCCAACAGCGTCATGTGGCAATTGTTCCGGGCGTCAACAACCCAAGTTTGGTTGAGCAAGCGATGGAAATGGGTTTGCGCACATTGAAATTCTTCCCAGCCGAGCCTTCAGGTGGCGTGGCGATGCTCAAAGCATTGACGGCCGTTTATCCGGTCAATTTCATGCCAACAGGTGGCGTTAGCCCAAGTAACGTTCAAGACTATTTGTCGATTAAATCCGTAGTGGCGTGTGGTGGTACGTGGATGGTACCGACAGATCTGATGGATAAAGGTGATTGGCAGGGCATTGCGGAATTGGTGAAAGCGCTATAACCCTTTCTATTTTCTTTAAGAACAACGGCTTGCTTCGGTAGGCCGTCTTTTTATTCCGTGCGCACCTCCGACCATTAACGATAAAAGTAATCGAGAGTAACGCGCGATCAAAAATCTCGTTACAATTGTTCTCCTACTCATTTCACGATAAGCCAAGCTATGTACGCAAACCGACGCGCAGAATTAATTTTAGTTATCACGACCTTATTGGCCGCTGCGGGCTGGGTGTTTTCCAAACAAGCCATTCAAGGCCTACCGCCTTTTGGCTTTATTGGCGTGCGTTTTCTTTTAGCGTCGCTGTGCCTACTGCCATTTTGTCTTAAAGCGCTGCGCCAAGCTTCACTGCACGATTGTTTAAAATCGATGAGTGTGGGCGTGTTGCTAGGTGGCTCGATTTTTTGCTGGATCCTCGCGATTTCCATTAGCGACACGCTAGGCGAGGGCGCATTCATCATGAGCCTCTCTATGCTGTTTGTTCCGTTATTAGCATGGCCGCTGTTTGGCACTAAACCGGCGCGCGCATTTTGGTTGTCGCTACCCATTGCACTGATTGGGCTTTTTTTACTGTCGTGGAACGGGGAGTGGGTCGTCGCGACTAGCCAGCTGTGGTTTATGGCTGCTGCCTTTAGCCTGGCATTGCATTTTAACTTTAACAGTCGTTTTTCGGCTAATCTGCCGCCGATGTTGCTCACTACATTACAACTGTTTGTTGGCGGCTGCCTTGGGGTATTACTCTCTTTACTGTTTGAGTCATGGCCAGATCAAATAAGTTTGATGACGTGGAAGTGGCTTGCTCTGAGCGTATTACTCGCCACCAGTTTGCGGTATTTGATGCAAACCATAGGTCAAAAGCACGCCAACCCCACCAATGCGGCGATATTAATGCTGCTTGAGCCAATCTGGACACTGGTTCTGAGCGTGCTGATTTATGATGAATCGATGCCAGCGAATAAGATTTTCGGCTGCGGCTTGCTGCTCTGTTCGCTTCTCTTTTATCGAATGGGCCATTTTCGTCATCGTTAAAAGAGCCAAAGCGTGAAGCGAAATTAAGTTGCTAGAGAGCTCTAAGACGCATTGAGTTCCTTTACCTTTTAAGGAAGAAAACAGACATTACGCACGTTGATAGCGTAGGGCCATCACGTTTGATTATCGTTTTTGGACAAACTGATTCCCTCTTCTTGAAGGGGAGGTTTTGTTGCTGACGCTCTTTAACCCCCTCCTAACCTCCCCCTGAAAGGGGGAGGAACAGAACAGTTGTCAGCTTCCGCTCTAGAGCATAATTGGACAATTCCGAGTTAAAGCCTTAACTCTAACTCGTCATTTTCGGATGAAAATTTCTATGGGCTAACACTTCAAACACCGGCGCAGCTTTGCTGTGTCCGAGTGCTTTGACTTGTTAGCGCCGTCACTATCCGCGCTCGAAGACACATGAAACTAACTCCTTGTATACAGCCATGTCCGATGTCATATACTCAGAAAGAGTTAACTTAAACTTTTCCGCGTTGATGCTAGATGTGATTTGGCAGAAATTCTTTATCCTTCCTGTGGCATCTTTAAGATTCTGATTAACGATGTCAGTTACAAATTGGTCATATGAAACTTCATCAAAAGCTAAGCCGTTTTGCTTGCAGTAATTAAACAAGACCTCCTTGTCATACAGATAGTTTTCGATTTCCCACCTTTTTAGAACTCTGTGATTGTCGGGATTGTTTTGGAGATATACTTGCCGATCATTCTCGTTAGTGTCTCTACCAGATGCCATATCTCTATCTTTTAAAACCAGTATTTCTAAGTCAGAAAAAACTTTGCTTAATATGGCAATCGCAATATCGCTTCTTTGATCAAGCTCCGTATTTCCACCGCTGGATACAAACAGCGTGTCATGATGGCTCTCTGAAAATACATTGTTAAATACGTTAGCATCCAAGCCTCTTTCGGAACCATTTCTACCTGGACTATCCCGCCCTTCACAATAAACTATTCGTTTTGGACACACTAAGTTAGCTAAATCATCTAGCGCAATAGAAAAGATTTCCTTCCAGCTAGCTCTAGCCCCCTTCAATGGTTTTAACGTATATGGTTTAGATGCCAATTCATACTCACTTTTAAACTGAATAACTTGACAATAATCTCTTAAGTCATCTTGGAGTGTTCTTAGAAAACCAATACTGTGTGTTGTTATCCATATCTGACAGTTTTCCCCAACTAACCGATTAATCTCTATCAAAAGGTTTTTTTGTATGGATGTATTAATGTGTAACTCTGGCTCATCTAATAAAAATATCGCATCGCAATATTCATCTTTTCTTAAATATAGATCCAGAAGAATATCAACGACTTCTTTCTCTCCAGACGAAAGAACATTAAATTCAAATCTATTTGGATGATCCTTCTTTTGAAAATAAAGAGTGCCTTCTGATGCTTCAATGTCACCTATACTACAGATCTCCAAATCAAGACATTTAGATATTGATGAGTTCAAATCGCCAATTATTTTCGCCCTAGCCTCACTAGGTTTGCAGTCTGTCTCATGCAAGTACTTATTGAATTTTATATACAGACGACGATAGTTCTCCTCCATTTTGTCATCGAGATCAGATGCCGAAGAGGCCCCATAATTATTTAATCTAATTTCGCTAGTTGCTTGCGATTGGGTAACTTTTAAACTGCTATTATATCTATAAGGGCTTCGAAATGAAAAAATTGTATTTTCTTTGCCGATTTTGGCTCTTTCTTCTCGTATTTTTTGAAAGCTTCCTTCAGAAAACTCGATGCTTACATTTTGATAGTTATAGTTTGGTGTTTTATTCATTGAGTGGTATTCGTGATTCTTACCACCTTTGTTCCCAATATGGTTATAAGCATTATTATGAAAAAGCATCCCATCTAAAACGCTACTCTTACCACAACCATTGGGGCCAACCAATGCGACTATACGCTTAGGCTCATCGCCCAAATCGATCGTCAAATCAAAGAATCTCTTGTAACCATTCTTCAATTGCAATTTTTTTATTCTCATTGATTCCTCAATCTATAGATTCTGGCCACTTTTTGAGCGCTAACATTTTATTATTACGCATGCGCGTTTCCCAAACCTATTATCTAACACATAGGTTTTATAATTGCGTGATTTTAAGAACATTTATTCATATCGGAATGTGAAAACGCGCACGAAGTTGAGATAAAAATCGTCTTGATTTCAATATAACTGTATATCTGCCCAGCTTTTAGGCATTACAAAGAATGGCAACATTTGAGTTAAACGGATGAAAATTTGTAGGCGAGAAAGTCTGCGTTGGACTGCACCACAGACAACGAGTTAACTCTTTTGGGGGCACTTTTGATTTAGAAAGGTGCCCGCTGAGAAAACTCTTGAAAGTTATTAGTTAAATTTGAACTCGGATAACTATCATCGCCTTAATATTTGTGATGCTTAACGTAAATTTTGCTTAGTAGCAAAGCCTCTATTGCGGCGTACCGAGTGCTGTCTAAGGGTAAATGTGCTCGGCTCCAGCTTTTATCCAGCGTGCCCACATCGCTTTTCGATTCTTGCGATGTTCTTCTGAATGCGGTGGCTCATCGAAGAACTGACACTCTGAGGCTGGAAGGTTCAGTTGTTTGGCAAGTTCTGGCCCACCATGGATGATATATCTTGGGATTGGATGACCGTTAACATCTAGGTCTCCAGGTTTTTTGCTTTGAGCTGGTTTCTTATTCATGGCTATACCTTAATGAGCTTTCTTTGGTTAATTTTTCAGATGTTGGAGCATGGTGTGAGGGCATTACGGTTTCCGATACCTAACACTCCATAATAAACTAGGCACATATTTTACCATTAGCCAAAGTAGGTCAACTAATAACAACAGTATCGAGTCAAGATTCTAGAACTAAACAGTTTTGGGGCAGAAATGAGTTTCATGGAATCGTAGATTTGTACTCCATGAATTACCTTAGGCATGGAAAACTCAGACATGTAAAAGGCAAGATTCATAGAGAATCAATGCGTGGGTTCATATCAACGTTATTTTGATCGAGAAGGGCAGTTCAAGTAGAAAAATCAGGCAGGGGATACGGCTCCTGCCTGAGGGCGGTACAGCTTAAAAGTGGTAAGCGACGGTTGCGCCAACGAGCCATTGGTTTGCGCTTTCTACGATTGGCGAATTGGCGACATCAGAGCTTAAACGGGTGTAAGAACTGGTTTGGGTGATTTCCCAACGGTCATTAATTGGGTAAGCCAGTTTGTAACCTAGGTTGTAAGAGAAGTCGCCACCTGCATGGTAAGCTTTACGCTGTGCGGTCGCTTCTTTGTCTTTCACACCGAAATAGTAGTTGTTGTAATCCGAACTCTGGTAACTAATGCCCGCAAAAGGTACCAAATCAACAGCACCTAAATCGATGACATGGAAGTAGTTAACGCCAGTTTTGTAGCCTTTGTTTTCTTTGAGAATATCATGTTGGAAGTAGGTCGATACGGTACCGTTACCTAGTGCGATATCAGCATTTAAACCTAGATCAATCGTGGCTTTACGCTTATCCATTCCTTTAACGCTGTTTGCCGAATCTTGGTCATAAGTAACGCCGCTGCCCGTCAGGTAAGTACCTAGATTAACGACATCCCCTGTGTTACCAAAGAAGCGGTAGTTAATACCGGTGAGGTCTGCATTCAAATCTTCACCGTGGTAGCCAAAGTTCAGCAAAGCGCTGTAAGACTTGTCTTGATCCTTGAGTAGGTCAGTGCTGCCAAAAGCACCCACTTCCGCAACCCATTGACCTTCATGAGTATAGATATTGCCGTTACGAATGTACGTTTGGGCAGCTAAAGTGTTGCCCGCGATAAGCGATGCTGTAATAAATAGTGCGATCTTTTTCATTATGTTCTTCCATTTAAGGGCTTATGTTTGGATGTGAACACTGTACAAAATCGATAGAGAGGATAATATCAATAGCTTGTATGGTTATGTCTGACTTTTGTCAAAGCGGCTTATTCTTGCCTTACTCGTTGCAGTGGTTGGCTACGTTCGTTTATCCGAATCACATATCCTGTCTATGCTCATAGAGATGAAATTACTTACCAACTGCCTGTAACTCAACGTAGTAAAAAAAGCCGTTGTGTGGGCAACGGCTTTTTATGGGATTATTCGCTGAATTTCTTAAAAATAATCGAGGTGTTGATGCCACCAAAAGCAAAGTTATTGCTCATTAGGTATTGCACATCCAGCTCACGCCCTGTGCCTGTAATGTAATCAAGATCGCCACATTGCGGGTCGATGTTATCTAGGTTAAGGGTTGGATTAAACCAACCGCTGCGCATCATTTCTAAACCTAACCAAGCTTCAACCGCGCCACATGCGCCCAATGTGTGACCAAAATAACTTTTCAACGAGCTGATCGGCACTTTACCCAACGCGTTTGCGGTGGCGTGACTTTCGGCTATATCACCCCGGTCGGTCGCCGTGCCGTGAGCCGAAACATAGTCAATTTTATCTGCACTTAACTTGGCATCACGCAGCGCCATCTCCATGCAGATTTGCATGGTGTCCATTTGTGGTTGAGTGACATGGGCGGCATCGCAGTTGCTGGCAAAACCGATGATTTCTGCGTGAATGACGGCACCGCGTGCGATGGCGTGTTCATACTCTTCAAGCACTAAAGTTCCTGCACCTTCACCAATCACTAAACCATCACGCTGAGTATCATACGGGCGGGGGGTGGTTTTTGGCTGGTCGTTTTTGAGGCTAGTGGCAAATAAGGTATCAAATACGGCCGATTCGGTAGGGCAGAGCTCTTCACCACCGCCCGCCACCATTACGGTTTGGTAGCCGTGTTTGATCGCTTCGTACGCGTAACCGATGGCTTGGCTACCAGACGTGCAGGCGCTACTGGTTGGAATGACGCGGCCTTTGAGCCCGAAAAATAGACCTACGTTCACCGCGGCAGTGTGAGGCATCATTTGCACATAAGTGGTGGCGGTAATGGCTCGAGTGGTTTTTTCGTTGAGCATGACACCAAACGCACCGATGGCATCGGTACTGCCTGTTGATGAACCATAAGCGATACCGGTTTGGCCGTTCGTCAGCACTTCATGACCAATTAAGCCCGCTTGCAGCAGCGCATTTTCGGTGGCAACGGTCGCCAGTTGTGAGACACGGCCCATACCTCGGACTTGTTTACGTTTGTAGTGGCTAGGTAGTGTAAAACCCATTATTGGCGCGGCGAGTTTAGTGTTTAAACCCTCATACTGCTCATAGGAAGGTATATATTGAGTGGCATTTTCACAAGCTCTGAGTTTTGGCTCAATACTGGCCCAGTCATTACCCAAAGCAGTCACGCCGGACATGCCTGTAACGACAACGCGACGGGTCATACTAAGCCTCCATTAACCGAGATAACTTGGCGAGTGACATAAGCAGCAATATCAGACATTAAATAGCTCACAAGGCCTGCGACTTCTTCGGGTTCACCCATGCGGCGTAAAGGAACTTGTGGCAGTGCGTGTTCTTTGACGTGCTCATCCACCATGCCTGTATCGATTAAACCTGGAGCAACACAGTTGACGGTGATTTTGCGCTTAGCCAGTTCAAGCGCGAGCGATTTGGTCGCGCCAATCACGCCAGCTTTGGCGGCGCTGTAATTGGTTTGACCCCGGTTGCCTGTGATGCCCGACACCGATGCTAAAGTTACAATGCGCCCACCTTGGCGTTTTTGCACCATTGGCATCACACAAGGGTGGAGGACGTTATAAAAGCTGTCTAAATTGGTGTGAATTACACCATCCCATTCTTGTTCTGTCATGGCGGGAAACGCCGTGTCACGAGTAATGCCCGCGTTATTGACCACGCCGTAATAAGCGCCATGTAGAGCAATATCGGCTTCTAATACTTCGCGACACTGAGCTCGGTTGCTGATGTCAAATTGAATCAATCGGCCTGAACCACCGTTTTGCTCGATGGTCGCGAGTGTTTGCAGGGCACCTTGCTGGTCGCCCATGTAATGGACAGCGATGGCAAAACCATCTTTGGCGAGCGCAATCGCAATCGCTTTGCCTATGCCTTTACTCGCACCAGTCACTAATACGTGTCGGGTCATGCTTGACTCCTCATTTTCATTTCTTCTAATTTTTGTTCTGATGGCACATACACATTTAATTGGCATTCGGCCAAAAGCTGGTGTTGGTGCTCGATTCTTGTCTTAAACACAGCCATGCCATTGTCTTGCATTAGCTGTTCAGCGTAGATATCGAGCGTTTGCCCTTTCAGGAATGCATCGCACAGCGCTCGATAACGGCGACTGCCGAGCAGAAAGCCAATCGGCGGTTGAATGCCTTGGACAAGTGAGTGATACCCAGACCACGCGGCAATGGCTTGTGCCATAAACTCGATACCGACATAGGCCGGTATGCTTTGTGTCGCCGGGTCAAAAAACAGGTGGTGCGATTCAATATCCACTTGGCAGTGGATAGATTCGCTCTGTACCTCAAGCGCGCGGTCAATCAAAATCATCGGCGCTTGATGAGGCAGCAGTTGATCAATTGCAGGAAGCTTTGTCATTAACGTAACCAAAAATGAGGCTAATATTGTTGCCACCAAAAGCAAAGGAGTTGCTTAAAATGGCCTTGTTTTCTAAATATTGAGTGGTTTCCACTAGCGTAATATCGATGTCTGGCGCTTTGTTAGCACAGCGCTGAATGGGCAAAGGCAATTGGTATTGCAGTATGTGCCAAGCAATGGCGGCTTCGGTTGCACTGGCCGCGCCGAGCGTGTGTCCAGTGAGTGGTTTGGTTGAACTCACCGCAACGTGCTGGCCAAAAACGCGGGAAATCGCTTTACTTTCCATGCTGTCATTGAGCGGTGTTGCGGTGCCGTGAGCGTTGATATAGCCGATATCACTGGCGGTTAATTTGGCATCTTGCAGCGCGTTACGCATCGCTTGTTCTGCACCGTTTCCATCTGGGTGGGGCGCAGAAATATGGTGTGCATCGGAACTGTCGCCAGCACCCAATAGCGCAATGGCGTGAGCGTGTTGCTGAGACGGCGTTTTACCCAGCAGCATAAAAGCGGCAGATTCACCAATGTTGATGCCATCTCGCTGTGCATCAAACGGTTTACACAAACGTTGAGACAGCGCTTCTAAACCGTTAAAACCATTGAGTGTTAAGCGGCACAAAGTGTCGGCACCACCGACAATCACCGCATCAACCAATCCAGCATTAAGCATTCTTTTGGCGGTGATAAAGACGCGGCCACTGGACGAACAGGCGGTCGAAATGGCGTAGCAGGGGCCGCTTATTGCAAAATAGCGAGCGATAAAATCACTGCAATTGCCTAATTCCTGTTTGTAGTAGTGGTAGTCGCTTGGGAATTCGCCCTGCTCTAACTTGTGGGCGAGTGCGATTTCGCCATCAGCAATGCCGGATGTGCTCGTGCCAACCACCACTGCGATGCGATCTGCACCATAGGTGGCAATCGCGTGGCGGACGCTCGGTTCAATCTGTTGCAGTGCAGAAAGAGCCAGTTGGTTGTTACGCGTATTGAACGCACTTAAATGCGCTGGGATTTCTGGTAGCGGTTCACTCACTCGGCCTACAATGGTTGGGGTGCCAGTGTTGAGTGACGTGCGGTCAACCACCATGTTATCGCAATAGCCCTGCGCTAAACTTTGGTGAATGTGCGACGAGTCACTCCCCATCGCGCAGTGAAAACCGCAGTCTTGGACATAAATAGGTGAGCGAGAATCAATAGGAGAAGTCGTGGATGAGTTCATGATAGCTATCTACGGTTGTGTGGGCGGCAAAGGGTGCTGGGCACTGAGTGTTTTAATCGTAATGGTGTAATTCAATAATTGATTGTGGAAGCGAATATCGCCCTTCATCGAGAAGGGATGTTGATAATCAATAACAATCACTGTTTCACCCAGTTCATTGATGAGTGTTCGTCTATTCTCATCATCAATGATTTGCCACTTTACCTTATTTAACGGGGCTTCCCAAGCATTTCGCGGCCAGAGCGTGATCATCAGGTTAAAGAGTATCTGTTCGGGCTTCGGCAAGGTGTTTTCCAAGCCATTGAGTACGCTGGTCTCAACAGTATCTTGCTGATAATTGAGCGATAAAATCCTCGTTCCCCAAGATGAAAACCCTGCCAGCACAATCTTGTCATCGGTGACCTGCAACTGGACCGGAAGCTGTTGGTTATGCTGGCCGTTATCATCTTGCCAATGGGCGCTGATCAACTGACTTGCCGTGACTTGATACCCAAGTTGCGCAGGTTTGGGCAGAGTAACGAATGTGTTGGGGCTAATTTCTACCTGCGTGGAGGCTTGGTTTGGCACTAAAGAGCAGCCAGACAGCATCAGTAACAGCAAGGGCAGCGCACGGCGTATTCTCATCATCATAGTTTTTCCTCATGCGCTTTCATGGCGGCAGGTTGTGATTTGATCGCCATTGGTGAAAGCAACCAAGCCACGAAAATGCCGCTCAGTACCGTCAAACCAAAACTGTGGATGGCGTGAGTTTGGCTAAGAGCAAGCAGACCAAACGAGAGCAAAGTCGTTAGTGCCGAAAGGGTTATGGCAAGCAAGGTACTGTGACTGCGGGCTTGTTCGGCAAAAAAGAGCGTGTAATCAATACCGATACCTATCACTAATACCAGCGCTAATAGATTGAATAAATTGAGCGTAGAGCCTGTTGCGACGGTGACGGCTAACCCAGCGATGCAAGCAATCAGCGAAGGTAACATAATGCGAATACTGTGTTTCACGCCGTAGCGCCAAATAGTGAGAGCGCTGATCAAGGTAAGAGCCAGCGCAATTAACTCCATCACTTTAAGGCGATACTGCCCAAACAGGGTTGAGATCTCTTCGGTTTTATTCAAATAGGCGTAGTCGCTATTTTGCGCCGCAAACTGCTTAATTACTGCTGCTTGGTGAACCTCTTTCAACAGCACTACCGCCGCCACTTTTTGCTCAACTTCACCTAAATAAAGAAAGCGCAGCGGCTGGGAAACATCATGGGCTAAATAATGCGCCAGTGTCATGGGCAAAAATGACGCTTCCAGTTTAGGAGCCGAAGATAGTTTCAGCGTGTGAGCCAGTGCTGCGCCTTGGTTTGCGTACAGTGCTTCAACCAGTGCGTAGTTTTCTTGCTGACGCTTAAGCGAGCAGATGTTTTGGCTTAAACTTTGGTAGCCAGAAAGTACGCCTTGTTGTTGCCATTGTGAAAATTGCGTATCTAATTTTTCTAACTGCTGCATTAATGCTTCATCATCGTTGGCACTGACGACCAACATTTGCTGTGATGATTGAATACCAGTCAAGGCGCTGATTTGCAGCTCTTGCTGTTTCAAGTCGCTAGGCATGGCTTGTAATTGTCGAATGTCATCGTTGTAGTGCACTTGCGTCAGGGCAAGACTGCTGATGATCAATAACGCCGTGGGTAGGCCCCATTTAACCCATGGCTTTTGCCAAAGCGCAAACCATAAGGACCAATAAGTGATGCCGGGAAGCGTTCTCGATGGACTTGGTTTTTTGGCCAAAATCGGATACCAAGCCACGACCGTCGCGTAAGCGGCAACGAGACCTAAGGCGGAAAATAGCGCTAGCTGTTGTAAGCCGGGGAAAGGGGCGACCAGTAGACCGAGATAGCCAATTAAACTGGTGATTAACCCTAAGGTAATGGCAGTCAGAATATGCTTTAGTCCTTGCACGCTGTCCCATTGTTCATTTGCGGCAAGGCGATCGGTCAGGTAGTGAAAGGCGTAGTCGATTGAAACGCCAATCAGGCTGGCCCCAAACACTAAGCTAAACAGATGGATCTGACCAAAAAACGCGGTGGTGATCACCATGGCAATCACTAACCCAACGGATACCGAGAGCAGTGCCAACAGTAAAGGCATGGCACTGCGAAAAACCAGCATCACCAACAGCACAATTCCGAGTAATGAGAAAAGGCCAATAGTGCTGATTTCTGACTTGGCACTTTGAGTACCAAAATCGGCGTAAAATAAAACACCAGTGTGATAAATGTCCGCACTAAATTGTTGCTTGATGCGTTGTTGCCATTGAGCAATATCGGGCACCACTTGTTGCGCTTTGAAACTGTATGGTGAGTCGTTGAGCTGCGCGGTGATCAGCACGTATTTTTGGCCTTGATACTCGCGGGTTAAGTATCCATCTTGCAAACGAAAATGAGACGATAGCTGGCTAAGTTGTTCTAAGTAGTCGCGAAATAGCAGAAAAGGGTCATGACGGAGCTCTTGCCCTGTTACCCCAGAAAAAGGGTTATATAGGGCTTGCACCACGGTTTGCACTTGTTGTTCGGGATGTTGACTGAGCTGATTGCGTTGCTCGCTGGTGAGCAGTTGTGCTCGATGTTGAAAGTAGTAACTGGCCCAAGCGCTCTGTTGAGTGTCATCGATTTTCCCAACCACATCCTTGAAATAGCCACTCTGCTTGAGCTCGCTTTCTAGCGCTGTAACGGATTTGAGTCGGTCAGCCTCATTGGGCGCAGTGACAATAAAGACCACCTTATCGCTCATACTGGCAGTGACTTTTTCAAACGCTTGCTCGGCGAGCACACTTTGCTGGTTGACCGGCAGTAGCTTAAGGATATCTGTCTCGATCGGTGATGCTGCTGAAAAGACCCACTGCTTGAGTAGTAAGCCAAGACAAAGGGTCACAAAAGCCAACCAGAACAATGCCAGCTGGTTCGATTTAGAAGTTAAACTGTGCTTGCTCAGCATGGGTTAAACGCTCTGGCTGGTGGTTTTGGTTAGTAAACTGAATCTCGGTTTTGTCGCCTCGCACTTCTTGCAGGATCAAACCATCAATGTCATCTCGCCCCGTTAATGTTATCGAGGTAAACACCGAGCTCAGTGGCGCATTTCTCGGCGTTAAATTTAACTGCCACTGGCCATCTTCGCTGTGCAGCGTCATCGTAAATTGTTCATTCAATTGCTGCGTGTCACCATGAAATACCGACAAAAAGAGATGGCTGAAATAAAACGCCATTGGGTTCTCTTTTTCGGTAATCACCTGTGGTGGTTGGTTAGCAAAAGTTTGGCGAAGCTTGTCTTGAGTTAGCACCAAATTAACTGGAAATGGTGAGTATTGTTGCCAAAGTAAGCCATTTTGTTTATCAAGCAAGAATTTCCCGGCTGACGACAGTGGCTGTTCGAACATCTCAATATGGCGGAGTTGAGTAAACTCTCCGCGTACGATCTGGTGTTTCGCCAACTGCGCTTGCAGTGAAGCGAGGTCGGTCACTTGTGCCCAGAGTAGGGGCGAGAATAGAGCTAAAGTTAGCCATAGAAAACGGCGCATCATAATTTCCCGTAGGTATGCCAGTGCTGCACTTTGTCGGTAAATAGCGTTGGGGAAGCGAAACACATCTCTTGCGTGTCGATGCGAACCGCTACTTGAGTGGTGTGCGCTTTACACATTCGTTGCCCGGTCTGGCTATCAAAAATCATGTAGTCAACACGCAAGCGATTTTCCCATTCTGTCAAGGTCGCTTTGACTCGAATCGTATGGTTGAACGGGATCGCTTTCACGTACTTCACGTGGGTATCAATCACCGGCCATAGGTAGCCCGACTGAGTCATCGCGTGATAGCTGTAATCAATTTTTTCCATCAGCACGCGGCGTGCTTCTTCAAAAAAACGAAAATAATTGCCGTGGTAGATAACGCCCATTGGGTCGGCATCTTGAAACGAGGTGACTAAAGTCACCTCACTTTCCAATGGATGAAGTACATCGCTCATCGCGCTTCCTAGTAAAGTGTCCAGTGGCGTTGTTGAATGCGGCTAATAAAGTGGCGCAAATCATGTTCTAGCGGACGATCTTCCACCACAAAATCAAACTCTTGTAACACGGCTAAGCGCATCTGCTTGATATTGTGACTCATGTGTTGCTCATCCAGCTCATGATGACGTTTGCGCAATTCTATTGCTTGGGTCGCTGCTAGCAGCGAGGCGGCCGCCACTTGTTCTGTCAGTTCAAGCACACGTAGACAATCACGCGCGGCGATGGTTCCCATGCTGACTTTGTCTTGGTTGTGACACTCAGTCGAACGTGAAAAAACGCTGGCAGGCATGGTATGTTTCAAGGCTTCGGCCGTCCACGATGAAATACCAATCTGCACGGCTTTAAAGCCGTGGTTGATCGGTTTTCTTTCGCCTTCTGCGCCAGTTAAGTTAAACGGCAAACCGTTGTTGAATTTGTAATCCATCAATTGCGCCATTTGGCGATCGAGCAAATCGGCTAGGTTAGCAACCTGTGTTTTTAAGGTATCCATTGCCATGGCAATGTGGCCGCCGTAAAAATGACCGCCGTGCAGTACGCGTTCATTATCGCCATCGATGATGGGGTTGTCGTTGGCACTGTTGAGCTCATTTTCAATCAGTTGACGTAGCCACGGCAGTGCATCTTGTACGGTGCCAATCACATGGGGTGCGCAGCGCAATGAATAGCGATCTTGCAGGCGATCACTGTTGCGAGGTGGGCGTTCTGCTTGTAAGTCATCGCGTAGCCATGCTGCGATTTGTTGCTGACCAGGATGCGGCTTGACGGCAAATAGTGCGGCATCAAAATGGAAGTCGTTACCCTGAATACCGACAGACACCATGGCGGTAATTTTGGTGCAGAGTTGAGTTAAATACTCGGCGCGTTTATAGGCTAAACAGGCCAAAGCAGTCATGACTGATGTGCCGTTCATCAGCGCTAATCCCTCTTTTGGTTTTAGCTTGATCGGGCGAATACCCAGTTCGTTAAACACATCTTGAGTTGGGCGCATCTCACCTTTATAAAGCACGTCGCGCTCACCAATCAGTGTGGCCGCGAGGTAGGAGAGTGGCGTTAAATCGCCGCTTGCCCCGACCGAACCTTCTTGTGGAATACGAGGGGCGATATCGTGGTTGATCAAGGTGACGATTTGGTTAAGCAGTTCATGGCTCACACCAGAGACACCTTGCGCTAGTGAACACAAGCGTGTTGCTAATACTGCGCGAGATTGCTGATGGCTTAATACCTCGCCTAAGCCACAGCCGTGAAAGCGAGTCAAATGCAGTGGTAATTGGTCTACTAGATTCGGCGGAATGGCAACGGTACATGAATCACCATAGCCGGTGGTTACGCCGTAAATCACGCCTTCTTCTTTTAAAAGTCGTTCTAGAAAAGCGACGCCGCGATCAATTTTAGCGGTGAATTCCGCTGAAGAATTGAGGTTGGCCTGCGCGCCTTGCGAAATCGCGACAACATCTTCAATGGTGAGGCGATCGACGCCAAAAGTTATGCGGTTATCTGTCTGAATCATCATGCTGCTGTTTACTTAGAGTCCAAAAGTTGAAAAAGTTATACCACTGCAGTGGAGCTTGCAGTGTGTAATGTTCCAGCCGATCAGCGTAGCGTTGTACTACCTGCGCTAGCGCCGCTTGTCGCTCTTTTCTCGGTAAATCTATGTTGTCGCTAAAGTGCTCGAAATAGACGTTAAAATGTGGAGTTTTAGAACGTTCATCTCTTAAGCCAAACAAAAGGTAGACGGGAGCTTTCAACACCGAGGCCAACATAAAAGGGCCTTGTGGAAACGGTGCGGGTTGGCCTAAAAAATCGGCCCATACGGCTCGGGTCTCTTTGCTGGTGGACGTTCTATCTCCGACGATCACCACCCATTCTCCTTGCTCTATTTTCTGTTGAAGCAAAATAGCGGTATCGGGGCCCAAACGGCTCACTTGAATGAGGTTCAGTTCTGAGTTGGGATTGATCGCTTTCATTACCGCATTGAAGCGTTCGGCGTGCTCGGTGAAGACTAACGCATTGATCTTAATATGAGAATGCCGACGTCCCAGAGCGCGGCACAGTTCAATATTTCCAAGGTGAGATCCTAAAAGAAGCACACCTTGTTTTCGTTCTGCTAAAGTTTGGAACGATTCTTGACCATGAATGGTCAAATTTTTTACCGAAAAATCGCCTTTCCATGCCGCCAATTTATCCAGCATAGTGTGGCCAAAAGAGAGCAGATGGTTATAGCTAGAGAGATGATTTGGCAGCGTGATTTGGCGACGGTTTGCGTAACTTTGTAAGTGCTGTAAATATTGTTCAGAGGCTTGGCGAGCTTGTTTTCCGGTAAGGTAGTAATAGCCCATTACAAGTTTCAGCATCAGGTTAAAAATTGGCCGCCCGAGTAGGCTATATACCGCCAGTAACGCTTTAATACCCAGAACCGTTCCTCGTTCTTGACGCTTTGACCAGTGCTGGTTTGGCTCTGCACCACTTTTGTTGTGCCTGCTTTGGTTGCGTTTCAGCAGTTGAGGAATACGCGGTAACATGCCAAAAAATAATTTGCTGTGCATCCAACTGATTTTGACGTTATCCCATAGTGCATCGAAATGAGAGACGCCTCCTTCAGGATAAATGACGCGAGTTTCCACAAAATCGATATCGACCCCGTGCCAATACATGCGAACTAAGATTTCGATGTCGAAATCCATGCGCGTGCCGATCTTATGGTTATTGAGCACCTCAACGGTGAGGTCTACAGGATACGCGCGAAAACCACACATACTGTCTTTGATCGTAAAGGATAGCGTTTCAATCCAAACCCAAATATGCGTTGCGTAACGGCCATATAAACGTGCTTTGGGTACGCTGTCATCGTAAATCGGCTGACCAGAAATTAGGTGGTTTGGATGTTGCTTTGACGCGGCCAGTAATTTAGGCAGCGCTTGTAAATCATGTTGGCCATCGGCATCAATTTGGATGACGTGGCTAAACCCCAACTGCTGCGCTTGGCGAATGCCAGCCATTACCGCGCCACCTTTTCCTTGGTTTTGTTCTAGGGTAATTAGGTGAACATGTGTTTGCTGGGCGACGTTGCTCAACGCCTGTTTTGTTTGCTGATTGCTGCCATCATCAACCAGTAAAATGGGAAGTTCAAATGCGCTGAGTGATGAGACAACTTCTGCTACTGTGCTGCCGTGGTTGTAGCACGGAATTAAAAAACAAGCTTGATAATCAGCCACAGATTTCACCCAACTTCATTTTTCCTGATGAGTGAATGATGTTTAAACCCTCACGCTGTGAACTATAACTAAACGCGAGTTTCTGTTTTTCCTCATCCCAACTTAATGCCAGTTGAACGGTCATATCTGGCAAGATAGGTTCTTGGAATTTGATCACTTCCATACCTTGAAAGCTTGTGGGTACAGATAAGTATTCTCGTGCATAGCGCAGTGCCCAATCGATTTGGGTAACGCCTGGCAGCAATGGAAAATGTGCAAAGTGTCCTGAAAAATCAATAATGTCGGCGTCAACGCGCAGCGTCAAATTCACCGTGTGAGGCTGAGTTTCAGCACATAATAATGTGGGTGTTCTTTTGGCCATAATCTATTGGGCTTCGTTATTTTTATGGTTGGAATAGTGTTTCTAGTTCAGCAACAAGGCGCTTACCTTGGCTGTTGAGAGGGATCTCTTTTACCACTCTAAAGCGTCGAGGTACAGCAATAGGTTCTAACCATTGGCGCAGTTCAGAGCGCAGCAACAGCCAGAACTTCCCCTTTCCAAGCTGAGCTAATTTTTCAGTGCCGCTGGCTGACAGTACAATCGCTGAGATTAAGATCAAACGTTCACCGTCTTGTTGTGGTAACACGGCTGTTTCACTGATCCACGGCAGTTGTTCAATACGCTGTTCCACTTCAACCAGTGAGATCCGTTTTTCTTCGATTTTGATGATGCGATCGGTGCGACCTTTCAAGGTAAAGTGCCGCTGGTCGGAAAGCTCACATTCATCGGCTGTTTGATACCAATGATTTGGATCAATATGTGCAGAGCGCAAGGCTAAGCAGTGCTCGCTGTTAAGTCTTGCTTCAACAGTAGGAAAAAGCTGCCATTGCTGCGTTGCACTGTGCTGTTGCCGAAAAGCGATGCCGCCAGTTTCCGTACTGCCATACACTTCGATAGGTCGTTGCCCAAACAGGGTTTTTGCGTGACAAGAAGCAGAGTAGGGAAGCGGGCCACCGGAAGAAAACAGTGTGCGCATTGGGCTTGGCTGATGCTCTTGTGATAAGCGTTTCAATAGCGCAGGGCTACTAATCAGCACAGTGTCCGGATGCGCATGTGCGGTCACTTGTTCTGGAAATTCCAAGTTGTGGCGGGCAAATGCTCGCCCTGCACACAGTGGCCATAACACACGAAATAGCAGCCCATAAATATGTTGATGAGAAACTGTACTTTCCACTTTTGTACCAATGAGCTGTTCGCCCCAAAGCTGCTCTAAAATGGCAATTTCAGCTCCAAGCTGCCGCAGTGTTTTGATGATAGCCTTAGGCTGACCGCTGGAGCCTGACGTAAACAGCGTCACGGTTTGTGTCTCTAATGAAAGTGGTGCAAAACAAACGGTTTCATCGCGCATGTCGTTGGGTAGCGCTAAATGGTTAAGAGAGAGAGTTGGCGTAGAATTGGGTATTGTTATTGCCTCATCACACAGCAACAACTCAAAGTGTTGGCTCAGTTCTGCCAGTGCCGCAGGTTGATAATTACCGGGCAGAATTAATGATTTTTGCGTGTAACAGACGGCGAAAAAACCGACTGAGAACCGATAGCTATCGCCAGCACACAGTGCAATATGATGTTCATTTCGCGACGCTAATTGCCGGCTTAGTTGGCTGACATCGGCGACAAAGTTTGCCCAGTTAATGGTGTTATTGAGGTCAAAAGCAACACAATGCGAATCGTTTTTTGGTGAGGAGAGTAACGTTGCAAGCGAGCAAAAATCGGGGGTGCCGAAAGTCATAGCGTACCTAGCCTTTGCGAATCCTTTGCCTTACTAGCCATTCCGTTACAAAGAGGCTGCCAGCAAGGAGATAACTGATCAATCCGTTATACAACGTCCAGATCTCGATAGATTGGAAGCAGGTATAAAGTGCGATGGCTCCATTCATGATGAAGTAGAGGCACCACACTTTAGTGACCGTGCGTGTGTACTCAATGCCACTTTGAGGAAGTTCAGGCTCTTGCAGCCTCGCCAGCCGTTCAATCACTGTTTGCGGTTGCGTTAGGCTCAAGGCAAAAAGAGCCAAAAGACATACATTAACCACAACAGGGTAAAACAGTAGCCAACCATGCTGCTGAAAGAGCATCCCCAAAGTCACCAAAGTGATACCAACGAACCCACTAATCCAAGCCAGTTGCTTCAGTTCTTGAAGTTTGGCTTGCCAACCAGAAAGAATTCTTAAAGCAAAAATAGCGGCTAAGAAACCCCCTATAGCTTGCAAACCAAACTGATTAATCCCGAAGTAGACCGCGAGTGGGTAGGTAAGCAGGACGATTGCAGACAAAATCGTCAGCAATCGCCGCATTAGCTTTCCTTAACAAGTTCAATAACCGATTCCACCACATCATTGACGGTGCGAACGGTTTTAAACTCTTCAGGCTTGATTTTTTTGCCAGTCACTTTTTGTAAGTGAACGACAAGATCTACAGCATCAATACTGTCGAGATCGAGATCTTGATAAAGGTGAGCGTCTGGTTGAATATCGGCTTCATCAATTTCAAATAGTTCAACGAGAGCTTCTTTAACTTGATCAAATACTTGTTGTTGGTTTACTTCTGTCATAACGCTATCTATTTATTAGTGGCTAGTTTGAGATGAAATATAATTTGCTAAGTTTGCCACTGATGCAAAGTGTTGGCGAGTATTGGAGTCATCAGCGTCAATGACGATATTATACTTCTTTTTAATGGCCAAACCGAGCTCTAAAGCATCGATAGAATCTAAACCTAACCCATCACCAAAAAGTGGTGCGTCAGTTTCGATATCGTTAACTGAGATATCTTCAAGATTTAGTGCGTCGATAATGAGCTGTTTTATTTCTGTGTGTAGTAATTCCACTTCAACCTACTTATATAATGTTCTAGCCGTTTTGAACAAAACCTTGATATACACTTCCCCACTTAAAGTTGCAGCGGTGTTGGCTACGTTCGCTCACCCCAATCATATCGTTATCTATACGGATGGGGACTTACTCACTTTCCGCTTCGCTGCAACTTGACGTTATGGGTCGATAACTTCAATAGTTTTGTCATTTCTGGTTATTGTTTTGGGGGAAAATCACCTCTGCAAGGTGGCGATTTAAACGTCGTGCTGCAGTGGTGGGGTTATCAGCACCTTCAATAAAAGGTGTGACGGCAACTTTACCCTTTATCTCCACATGGAAAAAGGGTTTGGTTTTAGGAACTTGGTACCACTTTTGCTCTTTTGTGAGAAAACTCGGAGAAACGGTAATATGTACGATGCGTAAGTCTCTTTGAGTTCGGATTGCGATTTGCGCCGCACCGCGCTGCAATTTGGGTTTAACGCCGGGTGTGGTTCGCGTGCCTTCAGGGAAAATCAATAATACGTTTCCGCGACTCATGCGTTCCTCGCACACATTTAACAAATCATCAGGTGTTTCATTTGGGATATAACCTGCGGCTTGAACAATCCGTTTCATAAAAGGGTTGGCCCAGATAGCTGACTTAACCAAGCAATCGCACTGATGAAGTTGTGATGCAATGAGAACATAATCAATTAAGCTTGGATGATTGGCGATAATAAGGCAGCTTTTATCCTGTTTTAATAGTTCAGCGTTGGTTATTTTATAGTCGATGGCACCTGTTAATTTCATCAACTTACAAAATATATTGAATGAGTTTTGGATTGATTTTTGAACTTTATATTCTCGACGATCTGTTTGCGATGAAAATAATGCAATCAGTGGGATAATAATAAAACTCAGCGTTAATCCGCCTAAACCAAATATAAAAAAACAAAAACCTGTAGCAGCAATACGCCAGTAGCGGTTGAACTCTAACATTTTCGTTGCCATTTCCAAGCGCTTTGCGAGCCCTCAATGATCCATTCAGATTTTTCTGATAAATAGTGGTGAAGAAACGACAATGCTTGCGGCTGTTGTGGCTTGGTATCAGATGTCTGCATAGAGAGTGTAAAATCTGAACCGTGAGACAGGGTTAACCCTAAGGCATAGCCTTGAAATTGCCACTCTTCGTATTGTTGGTAGTCGCTAGGTAATGGCTCATCAAAATCAACCAACAGCACTTTGTGACTAGGGTGCCCATTTAAATAGAGCCAAGCTTCTAATATGGCACTTTGAAATGTGTTTTGTGCTGCTGCAATCGAGGTTAACGGGATCGGTTGTTTTGAAGCGATGGTTGCTAGGCCTGCCGCTGTATTATGAACAGATTGTGAAAATGCCATTGGTGAGGCTTCTTCGCCAGTTAATATTGACTTCACGATTTCAACGCTACGATGAAGTTCGCCATGACGACATGAAAATACCATGTAATCAATATGTTGTGATTCTATGGCAGTCAGTGCAGTCTGCACGGCTAATTTGCTCAAACTACTCATTCTGCGGCGCATCATTGGAGGAATATGGTCTGTGTTGAGCGTATTATCGTCAGGCCATATCTCTTCTCTCGCCCAATTTTGCCAATCAGAAGGGTGAGATAAGCCTGCAGAATTTGCAACCCAAGTATCAATATTTAACGTGATTATTTGCTGTTGATTTGACATAAGATATTGCATTGTTTTTGATAGGGTTAAATACTATGGCACAAGATTATTCTTCGCAACTATAAACGTTTGTATCCTTGACTTAAATATTGATTTTTAAGAATTGACTCGAACTTAGATTAAGTGTTTGGATATTGTTCACAAATTAAAGTTAGGTTTTAATGTGTTAAATCAAAAAATAGATCCTTATAACGCTTTAGAGGCAAAAACCGAAGCTCAAAAATTATCTTTTGCCCCCATCGTTTTTCATACGGCGCGTACATTACGTGACTTAGGCATACTGGCTGCATTAGATAATGCTGGCGAAAAAGGTTTAAACGCAGAACAAATTGCTCAAGAAACGAGCGTGTCAGAGTATGGCGTTAAAGTATTACTCGATATGGCCATCAGTGCCCACATTGTTTTATGGGATAAACCGAATTATTCATTGGCTAATCTAGGCATTTTTTTGCTGCATGATGGGATGACGCAAGCCAATATGGATTTCACGGCAGACGTTTGTTATGCCGCCATGATGCACTTAACCGAATCGATCACCGAAGGCAAGCCTGCTGGTCTGAAAGAACTCGGCGATTGGGATACCATCTACCAAGGTTTATCGCGTTTGCCCCAGCAAGCTAAAGAGAGTTGGTTCAAATTCGATCACTTCTATTCCGATCGTTCTTTTCCTATTTTGCTGAAAGAAGTATTTCGTAAAAAACCGAAACATTTGGTCGATATTGGTGGCAATACGGGTAAATGGGCACTGCAATGTTGTCACTATGATTCAGACGTTGAAGTGACGATTGTGGATCTGCCACAACAGTTGGAAATGGCGATGGCTAACGCGCAGCAACAAGGTTTTACGCAGCGTATTCATCCTTTTCCAGCCAACATGCTCGATAAAGAACAACCGTTACCAAAAAATGCGGACGTGTGGTGGATGAGCCAGTTTTTAGACTGTTTTTCGCCAATGGAAATTTTGAGTATTTTAAAACGCGTTCGCGCCAATCTTTCTGCATATTCGACGGTTTATATTTTGGAACTGTTCTGGGATTCACAGAAGTACGATGCGGCTTCTTATAGCCTCAATGCCACCTCTTTGTATTTTACCTGCCTTGCAAATGGTAATAGTCGCTTCTATCGCAGCGAAGATTTCTTAGAAATCGTTCAAGCAGCAGGATTACAGGTGATCAAACGAACCGACAATATTGGCCTTGGCCACACCTTGTTAGAGCTAAAAGCCCAAGCTTAATTAAAATCGATGCGAGTCAATTCATGAATAAAGAGATAACTCAAGTTGTTATCATTGGTGCGGGCCCTTCGGGTTCGACTGCCGCGGCATTACTCCATGCGCAAAACATACGCGTGTTGGTTATCGAAAAAGCACTTTTCCCACGCTTTTCTATTGGCGAAAGCTTATTACCTGCTTGTATGGAAGTGATAGAAGCGGCGGGAATGTTACCTGATGTTATGCGTGCGGGTTTTCAATATAAAAATGGTGCTGCCTTTCGAAAAAATGGTGTGTACGCTCAGTTTGATTTTACCGACAAATATTCGAATGGGCCGGGAACCACTTTTCAGGTACAGCGCAGTCAATTTGATAAAGTATTAGCGGATTCTGCTGTTAAGCAAGGGGTTGAAATTCGTTATCAACATCAACTGACGAATATCGAATTTGAAGAGAATAAATCACAATTATTGGTGACGGATCAACACGGTATAACGTATCAAATTGAAGCCGACTTCGTGCTGGATGCCAGTGGCTTTGGGCGAGTATTGCCTAAGTTACTCGACTTGGAAGAGCCATCGTGTTTACCTCCGAGAAAAGCCATCTTTACCCATATCATTGATCATATCTCCCCTGAACAACCAGACTACGACCGAAACAAGATACTGATCTCCGTCCATCCGCGTAATCCTGACGTATGGTATTGGCTCATTCCTTTTTCTAACGGCACATGTTCATTAGGTGTTGTCGGTGAACCGTCGTTTTTTGACGGCTATCCAAGTGATAAAATTGCGGCGATCCAGCAGTTGGTGAATGAAATGCCTGAGCTGGCAGAACTGCTTTCGAAGTCCGAATATCCTAATCCTGCTGGTGAGCTAGGCGGCTATTCTGCAAATGTTAAGCAGTTGGCCACGGTAAATTATGCGTTATTAGGCAATGCTGGTGAATTTTTAGACCCGGTGTTTTCATCAGGTGTAACGATAGCCATGAAATCGGCTCAGTTAGCCGTGTCTTGCGTTGTACGCCAACTAAAAAACGAAAGTGTAGATTGGCAGCAAGAGTATTCTCAGCCATTAATGGTCGGAGTGGATACGTTCCGTACTTATGTGGAAGGTTGGTACAACGGCATGTTACAAGAGGTGATTTTTTACCAAACGCCCAACTCAAGAATAAAGCAGATGATTTGCTCTATTCTTGCAGGATATGCTTGGGATCGTAGTAATCCTTATGTTGCTGAGCACCAACGACGCTTATCAAGTTTAGCTGAAATTATTCGTACTTCATCTCATTAATAATATCCGCACCGAAATTATGTTTTGGTGCGGATGTGCATCTCACATTCTAATTTTATGGGTTTATTCTCCTGTAAGATTATTCCTACATCGCATTAACGTGTTGATAAATATGTATTTTAATCAATTTTGTTCTGATGCCCTGTTCTTGGCAATGACGAGCAGGATCGTTAAACTAGTTGGATATTGGAATCAATATCACGAGAATGAATTTGTTACGTATCTACTTGCTGTTAATTTTAGCAATTAACTTACTTTTTAATACTGTTTATGCCGCCGATTATTTATCAGATTCGGAACGTACCTATTTAAAAACAAAAAAAGTCATTGTAATGGGTGTATTGTCTGAACCTTGGCTACCTTATTGGGGCGGCATTGAGAATACAATCGGTATTCAACATGATTATGCGGTAGGAATAGGAAAAGAGCTTGATGTCAAAATTGAATATCGTAGCTATCAATCGATAACTGATCTTGTTGCTGCTGTGCATGGTGGTGATGTGGATTTTGCTATTGGTTTTAGCAAAACAAAAGAGAGAGAAAAAAATATTTTATTTACCTTGCCACTCTATAATAACCTACGAGTGATTTGGCTAAGGGACAAAAAATTAAATCAGCAAGATATGAGTCATTTGAAATGGGTTTGCGTACAAGGTTCATCTTATTGTGAAACATTAGAGCAGAGCCATTACCCACACATATTACTAGCACAAAGTTTCTTAGAATCAGCAGAAATGATGAAGCAAGGTTTAGCCGATGCAACGATAACCAACTATATATCACTCAATCATTATATCAGCCCTAATTCTGGATATGACGGTGAGATTATTGCAGATGGTCGATTAGGTGTCGAAATAAATAGAATTATTTTGCCGATGGGAAATAATGAATTAAAAAACATTTTTGATAAACTCATTCTTGCTGAAGCAACTGGAAATACAGCTAATAAGATAGACTCGACTAATATTTATTTTTTGAATAATAAAGACAGCCTAAAATTATTAAGTCAAGAAAATAGCAATCAAATTGTCAGATACACCATAGAAGAAGATGTATATCCACTCTCTTATTGTGATGAGGGTGATAATCAGGTGAAAGGATATGTCCATGATTTACTCAAGCTCATTGAGTCAAAAAGCTTCCTTAAATTTCAGTATGTACCGGCCAATGGCAGAGATATTAGACAGATGCTTATCGATAATGAAGTTGATTTATTGCCTTCATTAAATGTCGATGATATCGATAATCGTGATTTTATAGCGACCCCATCTTACACTAATTTGCAATTTGGTTATGTGGTCACTAAAAAGCCTTTTCAACAGAAAAAATTAGCGATATTAGATCGTACTGGTTACTTATATAGCCACTTAAAAATCTATGAAGATAATAAAAAAGTTAAAGTTTATAGAGATCTTAAAAAGGTTATTCTAGATTTAAAATCAGGTAAGATAACCCATGCCTTAATGAATCAAGATATTATAAATCAGCAAATGGCATATCTTGGTGATAAGTTCTTGATACTTCCCGCAATAGATAATGAAGGTTACTCTATTAATATCGGCATGGTCTTTCGAAAGGATGAGTCGATATTGTCTGAAATGCTCAGCCGATCTTTAACTATGGTAACTGAGTCTGAGATTAATGCACTAAAATCACTCCATAAGAAAGTGAATGTGAATTATGGTTATGATAAGCAGCAAGTTATAATCTATTCTTTGATTGCAATGTGTATTTTTTTGTTTTTATTATTATTTGGAATAATTATATTTTATAAGTTAAAAAGTTCCTTAAAATACAGTCAAATCAGTTCAAAACTTTCAGAAGTTCAAGTGCAATGGCTGACAGATTTGCTCGATAAAATACCCAGCATGATCTTCATTTCAGATGTGAATGGGAAAGTAGTGTTATCTAACCGTTCATATAAGCAATGTAGCAAGGCTTCTCTAATTAGTGATGATGTGAATTGCCTCATATGTACTGGCATCGGATCTGTCGATCTGTCGAATAAACACTATCAGATTGATGAGAAATATTATGTCATTAATCATGAATCGATTGCGCATCCCAAGAGTGGGGATACTCATTACTTGACCGTTTGCAGTGATATCACAGAACTCAAGCTCTCAGAATTGGCATTACGTGATTCTAATAATAAGGCACTAGAAGCTGTAGATGCGAGGAATCATTTTTTAGCTGTAATGAGTCATGAGCTTAGAACGCCAATTGCGGCCATGCTAGGGTTGATGGAGATTTTATCAACTCGAATTAAAAACGATGAGAGCCGTTTGTTATTGACGAATGCAATTCGTTCTGCCGAGAGAATTAAGCACCATGTCCATGAGATTTTAGATTTTTCAAAAATGGAAGCTCAGCAATTACAATTAGATATACGCCAGCATAATATTTTAGAAGAGTTATGTCCCACTATTAGAAGCTTTGAAGCGAGTGCTAAGTTGAAAGGCGTTGAGTTCGTTGTTGATTGGGTGCCGACAGCTATTATTTACGCAAAGTTTGATGCATTACGCTTAAATCAGGTTCTTACCAATGTATTAGCCAATGCTGTTAAATTCACTACGGCAGGTACGGTTTCCATCCACGTTGAATTGACGGAAGAACAGATAGTCTTTGCCGTAAAAGATACGGGGTGCGGAATGAATGAAGCGCACTTGGATTCGTTATTTAAGCCATTTATGCAAGCGGATAAAACCATTACTCGCCAATATGGCGGTACTGGGCTTGGTATGTCAATAGTATCGAATTTAGTCAATCTAATGGATGGTCATATTACAGTTTCCAGTACGCTGAATGAGGGGACTCAAGTAACAATAGTGCTTCCCATTTGTGGTGAGCCGCTATCTGAACCGTTGAGTCAACGTAACTACCGTTGCACTAACGAACGCATTATCGAGTGGTTGAAGTGTTGGCAAGTTTCGGTGAGTCAAGGTGGTGTATCCTTGGTCGATTTTGACGCGATAATGACCAAAAAACATCTCTATCCTGACCTTCTTATTGATAAGATAAAAGATAGTGAACAAGTGCTGGTTCAACCGAAAAAAATGAAACTTTGTGGGCATGTTTTGGTGGTTGATGATGACGCTATTAACCGTTTGTTATTAAAAAAACAGCTACATGAACTTGGTGTGCAAGCAACCATTGTTGGTGATGGAGAAGAGGCATGCCATCTTTTACAAAACGAAGACAGCCAGTTTGATTTACTACTAACGGACTGCCATATGCCTAAAATGGATGGTTTCGCTTTAGCAATATTTGTTAAAAATCATATTCCGCAAGAGAGATATAAGGTGGTTATCGGTTGTACGGCAGAAGACTCACGGTTGATCGCAGAGAAGGCTCACCAGTCTGGTATGGAACACGTGTTGTATAAACCCTACTCGTTGGCGTCGCTGTATACTATGTTGAGTGGTTATCTTTCTATGTATCCTTTAGTAAATGCTGACTCAAAAAGCTGGCTTGAGAGCTTTTTACCGGGTGAAAAAAGTGAAATTGCTTCTGTTGTGGCAGAATCTTTAGCGGCCGAGGTCGATAGACTCGAAAAGCATGATTCTGATTACAAAATGATAGCCCATCGTGTTAAAGGCTCTGCCGGAGCGCTTCAACTGGATTATCTCGCGAATCTTGCGGTTAGCTTGGAGCGCGAATTAGAACCACAAGCTGTTGTATCTGCAAAACAACGACTGATAATGGAAATGAAAATCGTGATTACACAAGCACAAGAATGGTTAGATAAACAGCAACGAGTAGATGACGAATGAACATTTTGATTGTCGAAGATGATCGAATTCAAGCCACGAGTTTGAAACTGAAACTCAGACAGCTTGGGTTGAATAACGTCGATATTGCAGCAAATGGACACCAAGCGTTGGCTTTATGCTTGCGCAAAGAGATATCGCTGGTTTTTTGTGATATTCATATGCCGGAAATGGACGGAGTTACGCTTTTGTCGATGCTTGGGGATAAACATCCTTCACTCGGAATTATTATATTGAGTGCTGTTGACGATGCCGTGTTAGACCTTACTTATAACATGTGCTGTTTAGCGAGCTTTAATTTTGTCGATGTTTTGCGAAAACCCTATTCTATTGAGCAACTTGAAACCGTGATTCATGCGTTTCATGTGAAGTGTGAACAACAGGCCGCAAGCATTACGCCTATCTCATTAGGGTACAAAGAGATAGAAACAGCATTCAGCGAAGATTGGTTATTCAATTACTATCAACCTCAGTTTGATTTTAAAACGGGTGCCATGGTTGGAGTCGAGGCACTTGTCCGACTCGATCACCCAGTTCATGGTGTATTAAGCCCTGCGCATTTTCTGCCTCTTATTGAAGAGCTGAATTTGATGGATAAGCTGTTTTTAATTGTTTTGGATAAAGCATTATCGGCTTTAGGCAGTTTGTCAGCCGATCTCCAGTTATCAATCAATATCTCCCAGAGTAATTTACAACAGCTGATCTGTGACCCCATTCTTACTCTCTGTCACAAATACGCGTTTCCCACTGATAAACTCACGCTCGAGCTGACGGAAGATCATGTCTATAACGGTACGACAGCATCACTGGCTAATCTTGCGCGTTTAAGAATGCATGGTGTTGGTTTATCCATTGATGATTTTGGCACAGGCTACGCCTCTCTAAGTCAGCTCTCGAAATTACCCTTTACAGAACTTAAAGTAGATCAAAGCTTTGTCCGTGATCTCTCCACCAATTATAAAAACCAGCAACTCACCAACATGTGCTTATTGCTAGCGCAATCCTTAGGCTTGCATTGTGTTGTCGAAGGTGTGGAGGACGAAGATACTTGGCAATATTTACGTCATTTAGGCGTGGATACTTGCCAAGGTTATTATTCGGCGATGCCGATGCCGATTGGCGATCTCGCTGAACTGTATAGCAAAAATATCAGCAAGCAGTTAAGCCATCAAAGTATTGAAGATGGTGTGTATTGCTTATTAGTTGGAGAAAATTCGACTAGCGCTAATGCCCTAAGAAAAATGTTGATGAGAGAAAAACGCGTTACGCAGGTGGTCGTTGCCAGTGATCTCGCTTGCGCTGTAAAGAGATTGCGTGATTTACCTTTTAATTTAGTGGTTGTGGATAGCTACTGCAGTAAAGACGCTAGTTTGCAGTTGCATCAGCATATTGAATCGATGAATTTTAAGGGAAGACTTATTTTTCTCAATGAATATCATGAAGCAATATCTGCAGAACTTGCACATGCGCGCCACATTGTGAAATCAGCTGCATTGACTGACACCATTCAGAGCATAATGGGGGAGGTTGGGCGAACAGTTAATTTTCAACCTAGTTTTCGACTCAATGAAAGACTATCCAGCAGAGAGTTGAGTGTGGCAAATTTGTTGATTCAAGGTTTGACCAATAAGCAGATAGCTAATCAACTGGATATTAATCAGAAGACAGTCAGTACTTACAAAGCGAGAATTCAAAGTAAATTGGGCATTCGTTCGGCCATGGAGCTGATTCGTTACATTGAGCTCGATCATCTTAGTGCCAGTTTGAGCATCGCTTAAACTGAATGTCGATTTTCGTAAGCATTTAATTACACTTTTCGGGGAAAGTGTTTATTTATTATTACCAATCAACACGTTGTTAATTTATTGTTAATCGATTTTAGTGACACTCTTCACGGATTTTATTTTCAGATGGCAGGATTATCCCTTTAAGTTAGATCTAACGTAACTAAGATGTTAAAAAAAGGCTGATTTTCCAGTGAAACGTGCTGAAAATATACTCAACACTAGATGATTTAGCACTATGGTCTGACCAGATAGCGCTTGGTAACTTTAATTCACTGAGTTTGAGTTAATTGTTGGGCTATTTATCTATTCCATTAGGTAAACCATGGAATTATGCATTTTTTTGCTACGATTTTATGGCAAATTACTTCAATGGTTGCTAATGTGTGCCGCTATCCTTAGGAGTTTTTAGATTTTTCTGCTTAGTTTTTGCGCTAAATAAATCTAAAGTTCTAGCGATGCTAGAGAGCTCTCAAGGAAGTCATGGATGCAAAAATAAAAACTTGGAGTTTATGCATGTATAAAAATAAAATCACCCAAGCCCTTCTTCTAGGGGCGGGTATGGCAGTGGCTGCCACTTCTACTTTTTCTATCGCGGCTGATGTTCCAGCCGGCACCAAATTGGCCAAAGTTCAGGAAATCGTTCGTGGTAACGGTACTGAAGTCGCCACACTCGATCCTCACAAATCCCAAGGTGTTCCTGAGTCGCATGTAATTCGTGACTTATTGGAAGGGCTTGTGAACCAAGACGCAGATGGTAAAACCATTCCTGGGGTTGCAGAAAGTTGGGAAACGGCAGACAACAAAACATTCATTTTCCATTTGCGCAAAAATGCAAAATGGTCAAATGGTGATCCTGTCACGGCTGGTGATTTTGTTTTCAGCTTCCAACGTGCAGTCGATCCTGTAACGGCTTCTCCTTATTCTTGGTATATGGAATATACTAAGATGAAGAATGCAAAAGATATTGTGGCAGGAACGAAAGACAAAAGTGAGCTTGGCGTTAAAGCTAAAGATGACCACACACTCGTTGTTGAGCTTGAAGATGCTGTGCCTTATTTCGTCATGATGATGGGCCACACAACCGTGAAACCCGTTCATAAAGCAACCGTAGAAAAGTTTGGTGACCAATGGACCAAGCCTGAGCATTTTGTTGGTAACGGTGCCTACGTTGTTGATCAATGGGTTGTCAATGAGCGTTTAGTACTAAAGCGTAACGAGCAATATTGGGACAATGACAAAACAGTCATTAACAAAGTCACCTTCTTGCCCATAGAAAACCAAGTATCAGAAATGAACCGTTTCCTAGCAGGCGAAATCGATATCTCTTATGAATTACCCACCGAGCACTTCAAGCGTCTGAAGAAAGAACACCCGGAATCAGTATCGATTCAGGGTAACTTGTGTACTTATTACTATCTGTTCAATACCAAAAAGGCACCATTTGACGACGTTCGCGTACGTAAAGCGATTTCTTACGCTATCGACCGTAACATTGTAAGTGATGCGATTTTAGGTCAAGGCCAAAAACCAGCTTATTTCTTAACACCTGAAATTACGGCAGGCTTTAATCCTCAAATGCCAGCATACGGCAAGATGACGCAAAAAGAGCGCGATGCAGAAGCGGCAAAATTGTTGGCTGAAGCGGGCTTTAATAAAGACAACCCTCTGAAATTCAGCCTCCTCTACAATACATCGGAAAACCACAAGAAAATCGCTGTAGCATTGGGTTCTATGTGGAAAAAAACGCTCGGTATTAATGTCGTATTAGAGAACCAAGAGTGGAAAACCTATCTAGATTCTAAAGATCAAGGTAACTTTGAAGTGGCACGTGCTGGTTGGTGTGGTGACTATAATGAAGCGTCTTCATTCCTAACCTTAATGGTGAGCAATAACACCACGGGTGGTTTGCACTACCAAAGCGCTGAATACGATGCAATTATTGATAAAGCGTTAAAATCAACCTCTGAAGAGGAGCGCACTAAGCTATATCTGGATGCTGAAAAACTATTAACCAAAGATATGCCGATTGCCCCTATCTATCAGTATGTTAAATCTCGTTTATTATCTCCTAATGTAGGCGGCTTCCCGATGAATAACGCGGAAGAGAAGATCTACTCAAAAGATCTTTATATCACAGCAAAGTAAGTCCACTTACGCTGATAAAAATATAACGACTTAGACACTGCATGTAGCTATCTTCAGATAGTAATTTACATGCAGCGTCTTTCTAATTTTCATTGTCACAGACTGAAAGAGTGAGTTTATGCTTAAATTCATCGCAAAAAGGATATTGGAAGCGATACCAACCATGTTGGTGTTGATCACAGTATCTTTCTTTCTCATGCGTTTCGCTCCTGGTAACCCATTCTCAAGCGAACGTCCTTTACCACCGGAAGTGATGGCCAACATTGAGGCCAAATATGGCTTAGACAAACCCGTCTCTGAGCAATACTTCACCTACTTGACCAATATTTTGCAAGGTGATTTTGGCCCATCATTCAAATACCAAGATTATACGGTGAATGAATTGATCGCCGTTGCCTTGCCTGTCTCGGCAAAAGTCGGCTTTATCGCTTTTATTTTTACTGTTATCGCGGGTGTTTCCATCGGTACGATTGCCGCACTAAAACACAACACTTGGATTGACTACACCATCATGTCGACGGCAATGATTGGCGTGGTGATGCCGTCGTTTGTTCTCGCCCCAGCTTTAATTTATCTCTTCTCCTTGCATTGGAAAATATTCCCAGCTGGTGGTTGGTTAGATGGAAGTTTCCAATATTTAGTACTGCCAGTGCTGGGTATGTCGATGCTCTATATTGCCACCTTTGCCCGTATCACCCGTGGCTCAATGATAGAAACACTCAACAGTAACTTTATTCGCACGGCACGCGCGAAAGGATTGAGTTATCCCTATATCGTTGTTAACCATGCTTTGAAGCCTGCTTTACTGCCTGTTGTATCGTACATGGGGCCTGCGTTTGTCGGTATTATTACGGGGTCTGTGGTGATTGAAACGATTTTCGGTCTACCGGGTATCGGTAAGCTGTTTGTTAACGCTGCATTTAACCGCGATTACTCATTGGTGATGGGTGTAACCATTTTAATTGGTTTCCTATTTATTCTTTTCAACGCCATTGTTGATATTTTGCTTGCGGTCATTGACCCGAAAATTCGCTACTAACAGGGACGTATGGTTATGTTAACGAAAAGAGAAAACCTAGCCGCGGTTGAGAAGTTTTCTGAAAACTTAGAAATAGCTGGCCGCAGCTTATGGCAAGATGCGCGAATTCGCTTTATGCGTAACAGAGCGGCAATGGTCAGTTTGTGTATTTTGACGATGATGACCCTTGCGGTGATCGTACTACCGATGATGGCCCCGTATACCTATGACAATACGGACTGGTATTCAATGCACGTTGGGCCCAATGCGGATCATTGGTTCGGCACCGATAGCCTTGGGCGTGATTTGTATGTGCGTACCTTAGTTGGTGGGCGAATTTCGCTGATGGTTGGCGTAATGGGCGCGTTGGTTGCTGTTCTGATCGGCACACTTTATGGTGCGGCGTCGGGCTTCATTGGCGGTAAAGTAGACCGCATTATGATGCGTATTTTGGAGATTCTATACGCTGTTCCTTTCATGTTCCTTGTTATTGTGTTGGTCACGTTTTTTGGCCGCAATATCGTACTTATCTTCGTCGCTATCGGTGCAATTGCATGGCTTGATATGGCGCGAATTGTGCGTGGCCAAACCTTGAGCCTACGCAGCAAAGAGTTTATTGAAGCGGCGCATGTGTGTGGCGTCAGCAACTGGAAAATTATTACACGTCATATTGTGCCAAACGTGTTGGGTATTGTAGCGGTCTATTCGACGCTGTTGATCCCAAGTATGATTTTGACAGAGTCATTTTTATCTTTCCTTGGTCTTGGTGTTCAAGAGCCGATGACAAGCTGGGGAGCACTTCTACAAGAAGGTTCACAAACAATGGAAGTCGCTATTTGGCAACTTGCTTTCCCAGCCGCGTTCATGGTGGTCACCCTGTTTTGCTTTAACTATGTCGGTGATGGTCTGCGCGATGCGCTTGATCCTAAAGACCGATAATTAAAAGATTAAGGAAGCAATAATGAGCTTATTAGATGTCAAAGATCTGCGGGTCGAATTTACCACTCAAGATGGTATTGTTACCGCTGTCAACGATTTAACTTTTTCACTGGAGCAAGGCGAAACCCTCGGTATCGTAGGGGAGTCTGGCTCTGGTAAATCGCAAACCGTGTTCGCTATTATGGGCCTACTTGCCAAAAATGGTATTATCACGGGTAGCGCAAAATTTGAAGGGAAAGAGATCCTCAATTTGCCAGAAAAAGCCTTGAACAAAGTGCGCGCTGAACAAATTGCGATGATCTTCCAAGATCCAATGACGTCACTGAATCCTTATATGAAGGTCAGCGAGCAGTTGATGGAAGTGCTGATGCTGCACAAAGGAATGAGCAAGTCGGCTGCATTTGAAGAGTCGGTACGTATGCTAGAGGCGGTTAAAATCCCCGAAGCGCGTAAGCGAATTACCATGTATCCGCATGAGTTTTCTGGCGGTATGCGTCAACGCGTTATGATTGCAATGGCGTTGTTATGCCGGCCTAAGTTACTGATTGCCGATGAGCCCACCACCGCATTGGACGTAACGGTGCAAGCCCAAATTATGGATTTGTTGAATGAACTCAAAAGCGAATTCAATACCGCTATTATCATGATCACCCATGATCTGGGTGTGGTTGCGGGTTCATGTGACAAAGTATTGGTAATGTATGCTGGGCGTACGATGGAATATGGCTCTGTGGATGAAATTTTCTACAACCCGAGTCACCCTTACGCTGAAGGTTTATTAAAAGCCATTCCTCGTTTGGATACGGAAGGTGAAATATTACCAACAATTCCTGGAAACCCACCTAACTTGCTACGATTGCCACCGGGTTGCCCTTATCAAGAGCGCTGCCACCGAGTGACAGAACGCTGTAAACGTGAAGCACCTATTTTATTGCCATTTGCCGATGGTCGCCAACGTGCCTGTTTTTCTGATTGGGAGGCTTGGGTTAAATGAGCGAACAAAAACCATTATTACTGGATGTAAAGAACCTCAAAGTTCACTTCAACATTGCCTCTAAATCCGCGTGGCCGTGGTCTAAACCATCCAACCTAAAAGCCGTAGATGGCGTTAATGTGCGCCTATATGAGGGTGAAACTCTCGGTGTAGTAGGCGAATCAGGTTGCGGAAAGTCTACTTTTGCGCGAGCGATCATTGGTTTAGTCGAAGCCACCGAGGGTGAAGTGGTGTGGCTAGGAAATGATTTGACGAAAATGCATGAGGTTGAGCGTCGCAAAACCCGTAAGCAAATTCAGATGATTTTCCAAGACCCACTGGCGTCATTGAACCCAAGAATGTCGGTTGGCGATATTATTGCAGAGCCACTTCAAACCTTTTATCCAGAACTTTCGAAGCAAGAAGTAAAGGACCGTGTAAAAGAGATGATGACAAAAGTCGGTTTATTGCCGAACGTCATTAACCGCTATCCCCATGAATTCTCTGGTGGTCAGTGTCAACGTATTGGTATTGCCCGTGCGCTCATTTTAAAACCGAAAATGATCATCTGTGATGAGCCAGTTTCTGCTTTGGATGTTTCAATCCAAGCGCAGGTGGTTAACCTGCTCAAAGAGCTGCAAAATGAGCTTGGTTTAAGTTTGGTTTTTATTGCCCATGATTTATCGGTAGTGAAACACATCTCTGATCGTGTACTCGTGATGTATTTAGGCAATGCGGTCGAGCTTGGCACCTCGGAGGCGTTGTTTGCGAATCCATCACACCCTTACACCAAAGCTTTGATGTCGGCTGTGCCAATTCCAGATCCAAAACTGGAGCGTGCTAAGAAAATTCAGATGCTAGAAGGGGATTTACCCTCGCCAATCAACCCGCCTTCTGGATGTGTTTTCCGTACCCGCTGTCCTCAAGCGACGGAAATTTGCGCACAGCAAAAACCGCAGATTAAAGGTAGTGATGAACATGCTGTGTCTTGTTTGCATGTCGAGCTCTAAATTTAGCCTGTGACAGGCTTAAGCGCGACGAATTTCTGGGTCGCGCTTTTTTTATCTGTGCGCTTAGCGGGGTAAATCGCACTGTTCAACATTTCTGAATAACAAGGACAACTTCCTCCGGTTTTACCATTTTCTATCCTACTTATAATAAAAAAGTCATCGGAATGAGGAGTGGAGATCATGGGAAAATTAGTTGAAGGCGTCTGGCACGATGTTTGGTATGACACCAAAAGCAGCGCTGGGCATTTTGTACGCGAAGACGCAGGATTCAGACACTGGGTCGACAGCCAGCCAGATGCACGATTTCAACCAGAATCGGGCCGTTATCATTTGTATGTCTCTTTGGCATGCCCTTGGGCTCACCGTACATTGATTTTTCGCCAACTCAAATCACTCACCGAACACATTGATGTTACGGTCGTTTGTCCTGACATGCTAAGTGAAGGCTGGTCTTTTGGTATTCCTGAACCTCTGTTCGGCTATACCAAACTCCACCAAATCTACACCAAAGCAAAGGTAGATTATTCAGGGCGAGTAACTGTACCTGTGCTGTGGGATAAGAAGACCAATACTATTGTTAGCAATGAATCTTCTGAGATTATTCGCATGTTTAACAGTGCATTTAATGAGTTAACGGGTAACCAGCAAGACTACTATCCGCAAGCACTCAGCAAAGCTATCGATGAATGGAATGCGTATATCTACCCCAATATTAATAATGGCGTCTATCGATGTGGGTTTGCGACCACGCAAGAGGCCTATGACGATGCTTATGATGCACTTTTCACTGCGTTAGATAAGGTCAACAACCATCTAGCAACGCATCGTTACTTGATCGGTAACCAGATCACCGAGGCGGATTGGCGTTTATTCACTACACTTATCCGTTTTGACGCTGTTTACGTCGGGCATTTTAAATGCAATAAACAGCGGATCGCCGATTATGAGAACTTAAGCGGTTACTTAAAAGAGCTGTACCAAATTGACGGAATCAAAGAAACGACCGATTTTTACCACATCAAACGCCACTATTATTTCAGCCATATCGGCATTAACCCAACGCAAGTGGTACCTAAGGGGCCGGATCTTGATCTTGATACGCCCCATGAGCGCGGCTTTATTGGGTTATAACGAGGGTGGAAGTGTGCTATAAAAAAGGCTCTTATGTGATACATAAGAGCCTTTTAATCAGCAAGTTAAGCTAAGAATTTTATTTTGTTTCTTGGCTTGCTTGAATCGCCGTCAACGCGATTGTGTAAACAATATCGTCAACCAACGCACCGCGAGACAAATCGTTTACTGGTTTACGCATGCCTTGCAGCATTGGACCGATAGAAACAAGGTCTGCTGAGCGTTGTACCGCTTTGTAAGTTGTATTACCTGTGTTTAGGTCAGGGAAGACAAATACCGTTGCTTTACCAGCGACTGGAGAGTTTGGTGCTTTAGAAGCCGCCACGTTTTCCATGATTGCAGCATCGTATTGTAGAGGACCGTCGATAATAAGATCTGGACGTTTCTCTTGAGCAATGCGCGTCGCTTCACGCACTTTATCTACATCAGCACCTTTACCTGATTCACCCGTCGAGTAGGAAATCATCGCCACGCGCGGGTCAATGCCGAATGCCGCCGCAGAATCGGCCGATTGAATCGCAATTTCAGCAAGCTGTTCAGCATTTGGATCTGGGTTGATGGCGCAGTCGCCGTATACCAACACTTGATCAGGCAATAGCATGAAGAAGATAGAGGATACAATCGAGGCATTTGGCGCGGTCTTAATGATTTGGAATGGAGGAACAATGGTGTTGGCTGTGGTATGAACCGCACCAGAAACCAAACCGTCAACTTCATCCGCTTCAAGCATCATTGTGCCAAGGAATACTGAATCTTGCAGTTTTTCACGAGCCACAACTTCTGTCATGCCTTTTGAACCACGCAGCTCAACCAAGCGAGCAACGTAGTTTTCGCGCACTGAGTCAGCATCGATAATTTCAACGCCAGCACCTAACTCAACACCTTGCTGCGCAGCAACGCGGCGGATTTCATCAGGGTTACCAAGTAGAACACAAGTCGCAATACCGCGCTCAGCACAAATAGAGGCCGCTTTCACTGTGCGTGGTTCATCCCCTTCAGGAAGCACAATACGTTTACCTGCACGACGAGCATACTCAGTTAACTGGTAACGGAATGCTGGCGGGCTAAGGCGACGAATACCTTGCGTGCCCTCAGTGAGCGAATTAATCCAAGGGCCATCGATGTGGCTAGCAACATGATCGCTGATGAACTCGATACGTTCTTTATCGTCAGCTGGAACTTCTAGGCTAAAGCTTTGCAGGTTGAGTGACGTTTGCCAAGTGTTACCTTGCGCTTTAAAAATAGGCAGTCCGCTTTCAAAGGCTGGTTTACATAGGTTCACAATCTCTTGTGGCATATCGTAACCGCCAGTCAGCAGTACCGCACCAATTTCAACGCCATTCATTGCGGCCAGAGAGGCGGCAACAATCACGTCAGGACGATCGGCCGATGTCACTAAGAGTGACCCTGGCTTAAAGTGCTCAATCATGTGTGGCAAAGAACGCGCACAGAAAGTGATGCTCTTAATACGGCGAGACTTAATTTCACCTTCATTAATGATTTCAGCTTTCAGGTGTTTGGCCATATCAATAGCACGAGTCGCGATAAGGTCGATACTCCAAGGCACACAACCTAACACACGAATTGGGCTGGTGTTGAAGATCTGCATCACTTCTAAATTGGCTTGTTTCGCGCTATCTGCATCATCAAAAATTTCTGATAAGTCAGGGCGAGTGCGGCCTGCTTCATCAACAGGGGCATTAAGCTTGTTGATAATAACACCTGAAATGTTTTTATTTTTTGTTCCACCAAAGTTTGAGCACGCAACTTCAATACGCTCTTTCAACTGAGTTGGGTTGTCTGTTCCCGGTGTCGCGACAAACACAATTTCTGCGCCCAGTGTTTTGGCAATTTCTGCGTTCACTTGGTTCGCGAATGGGTGTTTGCGTGTTGGCACAAGGCCTTCAATCAGCGTTACTTCAGAATCTTTATTGATGTGGTTGTAACGCTCAACGACGGTTTCAAGCAACACATCCATCTTTTCGCTACCGATCAACGTTTCTGCCGCTGACATCATCATCGGTTCTGCAATGCTGATGTCGCTGTTGCGACCGATAATCGTTGAAGTGAGATCAGGTTGATCGCCACCCGAGCGAGGTTGTGCAATAGGCTTATAAAAAGAAACGCTAACACCTTTACGCTCCATGGCGCGAAGGACACCCATGCTCACGCTGGTAAGACCAACACCAGCGCTGATAGGGATAAGCATAATAGTACGGGACATGAGTAGAGTACCTCAAACTATTGAAATCAATCTAACCGAAACTAGATTGAAAAAGGAACAAAGCCCAACATGACCTTCTTCGGAAATAAGCCTGCTGACCTAAATCGCTAGAAACTAAGGGTTGAGCCCCGGTAAAAAACTGGCTAACTCAGAGAGTTAGCCAGAAAGTCAATTAAAGACCTGCCAGACGAGCAGTATCTTCAGCAATCACTAGCTCTTCATTGGTCGAGATAACCATAGCTGGAATACGGCTGTTTGCCGTTGTGATCACACCTTCGCCGCCAAAACGTGCTTTTAGGTTTGCTGCGCTGTCGACTTCGATACCGAAGATAGCCAAACGGTTTAGTACCATTTCACGGATAGGGCCTGAGTTCTCACCGATACCACCAGTGAAGACGATAGCGTCTAGGCGACCGTCAAGGCTTGCTGTGTAGCCAGCCACGTATTTTGCTAGGCGGTGGCAGAACACGTCCATTGCACGAGTCGCTTCTTCTTTCTCACCGTAGTTATCTTCAACAAAACGGCAATCCGAAGTCACTTGAGTTAAGCCTTGTAGGCCAGACTCTTTGGTTAGCATAGTGTTGATTTGATCAACAGAGTAACCCAGTGCATCGTGCAGGTGGAAGATGATTGCAGGGTCGATGTCACCACAACGTGTGCCCATCACCAAACCTTCAAGCGGCGTTAGGCCCATTGAAGTATCAACTGATTGGCCGTTTTTGATCGCACAAACAGAAGCACCATTGCCTAGGTGACAGTTGATGATGTTAACTTCTTCAACTGGCTTGTTGAGTAGGCCTGCAACTTCACGAGTGATGAATAAGTGTGAAGTACCATGCATGCCATAACGACGGATACCATGCTCTTTGTATAGATTGTAGGGAAGAGCGTATAGGAAAGACTCTTCAGGCATAGTTTGATGGAACGCAGTATCAAACACAGCTACGTTTTGAAGCTCAGGGAAGTTTTTCTTAGCGGCTTCGATACCGATGATGTGTGCTGGGTTATGAAGCGGTGCAAAGGTTGCAGCGTCTTGAATACCTTTCAGTACATCATCAGAGATAAGTGCAGATTGAGTGAACTGCTCACCACCGTGTACGATACGGTGACCGATAGCGCCAAGGTTAGCTTTAAGCTCTGGCTTAGAAGCAAGAATAGTTTCAACCATAAACGCGAGTGCTTCTTCGTGCGCTGCACCTTCGCCTAGTTGCGCTTCGTGTTTACCGTCAAGTTTCCACTTGATGCGTGCTTCAGGAAGGTGAAGACATTCAGCAAGACCTGATAGGTGCTCAGCACCTGTTTCTGCATCGACAACAGCAAATTTAAGAGAAGAACTACCGCAGTTTAAAACTAAAACTAGCTTAGACATGTGTGACTACCTGTAATAATCGGTTAGGATAAAAATCATTCACAAGAATAGTAGAACCGTTGTGGAGCGCTACTAATCTTGGTCAATAAAACTTGAATTTCCGTATAATGAGACGGGGCTTTTAACGTAAAGTCGTCGATGCATTCCTTGCAGATTTCATCTCGGAGTTGCCTAAATTGTAAATAACGGCAACAATGAGATTGAGGGCTCGCAAAGAATAGCGATAATGGGCCAATATAACAAAAAAAAATTGAAATAATATTAACTTCTATCAATTTTTTACTAGATTAGTTGAATCATTAAACTATTTTTTAGTTAAATGGGCAGCATCGAGAGTGAGGGCGCGCTATGAATAACAAAGTTGGAATCGTTCACAGCCTGAAAGATGGTCAGAAATATATGGATGTTTGGCCTGTGCGCAAAGAGCTAGGCCTCATTTTTCCTGAGCAACGGATCATTAAAGCCACGCGTTTTGGCGTGAAGGCTATGCCAGCTATCGCCGCAATCAGTGTATTGACACAGATGGTTTTTGAAAATACACAGGCGATGCCCCAAGCAGTGGTAGTGGCACTTTTTGCCATAAGCTTACCGCTACAAGGTATGTGGTGGCTGGGAAATCGCGCCAATACCCAACTTCCACCTTCGCTTGCTGGGTGGTACCGAGAGCTGTACCAGAAGATTGTCGATACTGGTTTTGCTTTAGAGCCAATCAAAGCGAAGCCGAGATACAAAGAGCTGGCTGCTATCCTCAACCGAGCATTCCGGCAGTTAGATGAAGCCGCGTTAGAACGCTGGTTCTAGTCACCCAATTATCATGTGAATAAAAGGCAAAGAGGGCTTCCGCAGTGAACTCCTCTTTGTTATTCAACTTTCGCCTTATTCTTATCTCTCTTTTTGTTACTTTACTGTTAAACCTCACTTCCCTTTAGCCTGAGTTACTGGTAATAATGTTGTCAGCGACGCTCAGTGCGCGTACATAAAAATATTAAAAACACAACATCCAACATGTATACCCAAACAATATGAAGTTGTAAGCAATCTGCAATGGGATGAATCCTAATGTGGCACAGGTTAACTGTGTTTAACGGGATGAGCGCATTTGCTAGCACTGCTACCGCTTTAAGTAGGAAGGGTATAATGCTTAAATCAAGGAGTTAAGATGAAAGCAGGCAAAGCCATTGTTACCGCCGTTTTTGCAGGAGCAGTATTACTCTCTTCCACAAGCATCATGGCCAAAACAGCGAAAGTCGCCGTATCGCAAATTGTTGAGCACCCAGCTTTAGACGCAACCAGACAAGGTTTACTTGATGGTTTAAAAGCAAAAGGTTATGAACAAGGCAAAAATCTAGATTTTGATTTTAAAACCGCGCAAGGCAACCCAGCGATTGCTGTTCAAATTGCGCGCCAATTTGTCGGGGAAAATCCTGATGTGTTAGTCGGCATCGCAACCCCCACGGCGCAAGCGCTCGTCTCTGCAACCAAAACTATTCCTGTCGTGTTCACGGCGGTGACCGATCCTGTCGGTGCTAAATTGGTGAAAAAACTTGAGCAACCGGGTAAGAACGTGACCGGGCTTTCTGATCTATCGCCAGTTGAACAGCACGTTGAGCTGATCAAAGAGATCATGCCAAACGTGAAATCTATCGGCGTAGTGTATAACCCCGGTGAGGCTAATGCAGTGAGCTTGATGGAACTGCTTAAATCGAGCACTCAAAAACATGGCATTAAACTTATTGAAGCGACAGCCTTAAAAAGCGCAGACGTACAAACTGCGACACAGGCGATTGCCTCAAAATCAGACATTATCTATGCCTTGATTGATAATACCGTCGCCAGTGCGATTGAAGGGATGATTGTTTCGGCAAACCAAGCTAAGACCCCAGTATTTGGTGCAGCAACCTCTTATGTTGAACGCGGAGCGATTGCTAGCCTTGGCTTTGATTATTACCAAATTGGCGTACAAACCGCGGACTATGTTGTCGCTATCTTGGAAGGCCAAGCACCGGGTAAACTGGATGTTAAAGTGGCCAAAGGGTCTGATTTAATGATCAACAAAACCGCAGCGGAAAAACTGGGCGTAACGATTCCTCAGTCAGTACTTGATCGTGCTACGAGCGTAAAATAAAGACCATTCAGAGCTAGAGCGAAGGTTTTAGCTCTGTTTAAGCAGAGAAAGGAGTTGTTATGTCTGCTTTTGCTTTTTTTGGCGCTCTAGAGATAGGGCTGCTGTACGGATTAGTGGCATTGGGTGTTTACCTCACTTTCCGTGTCCTTGATTTCCCCGATTTAAGCGTTGACGGCAGCTTCCCGATGGGCGCTGCGGTGGCCGCAACGGCGATTGTGGCAGGTATTAACCCTTGGGTCGCTACAGGAATGGCAATACTTGCGGGTGCCTTTACCGGTTGGGTGACTGCATTTCTTGCGGTTCGCTGCGGTATTTTGCATCTATTGGCGTCGATTCTCACCATGATTGCCGCCTTCTCCATCAATATTCGTATTATGGGACGCCCCAATATTGCTCTGCTTGGGGAGGAGACCATTCTTACGCCCTTTGAAGCCATGGGTGACTCGGTTTACATTCGCCCGCTGGTCGTGGGTGTATTAGTCTTGATGTCGGCCTGGTTTGTGGTGCGATTATTAAACAGTGACTTTGGACTTGGACTGCGTGCTACGGGCGTTAATGCCCGCATGGTGAGAGCACAAGGCGGAAGCACCTCGTTTTATACCTATTTTGCTCTTGCGTTATCGAATGGTTTTGTCGGTTTTGCTGGGGCACTGTTTGCGCAAACCAACAGTTTTGCTGATGTAACTTCGGGCGTAGGGACGATTGTCGTTGGCCTTGCTGCTGTGATCTTGGGGCAGACGTTGATCCCTGGTCGCCGGATCTGGGTTGCAGTGCTGGCGGTCATCGTCGGTTCAGTGCTGTACCGTTTAGCGGTCGCCTTTGCTTTGAGCTCGGGCATGTTCGGTTTGCAGGCGTCTGATCTCAACTTAGTTACTGCTGTGCTGGTGGCCATTGCACTGATTGCGCCAAAAATGAAAAGGAACTTCAAAGCAAAAAAGGGTAATTCTCCTGCTCAGAAGTCGGTTGTTGCTAAGCAGGATAAAGCGTCAGGAGAAACATTATGATTCGTTTAGAAGATATTCAAGTCACGTTTAACCCTGGCACAATTTTAGAAAATAGAGCGTTAAGAGGTGTTCACCTCGAAGTACCTGAACATCAATTTTTAACTGTGATTGGCTCAAATGGTGCAGGGAAATCGACCTTATTAGGCGCTGTAACGGGCGAAACGCCCATGATGGCAGGCAAAGTGCTCATCGATGAAGTCGATGTCACGCGCCAGAGCGTGGATCAGCGTGCACGTTTATGCGCTCGCGTGTTCCAAGACCCACTTGCCGGTACATGTGGCGATTTAACCATTGAAGAGAATATGGCTTTAGCCTACATGCGCGGCAAGCGCCGAGGGTGGGGGCTGTCACTTTCTTCATCACGTCGCAAGTTGTTTCAAGAGCGAATCGCTATCCTTGGTTTGGGATTAGAAGATCGCTTAGGCGATAACATCGGCCTACTGTCTGGTGGGCAGCGTCAAGCGGTTAGCTTAGTGATGGCAACTTTATCTGACAGTAAATTGTTACTGCTTGATGAGCACACTGCGGCTCTGGACCCTAGAATGGCGGCCTTTATCATTGATTTGACCAAAACAATCGTCAAAGAATTTAACTTGACGGTGATGATGGTAACGCACTCGATGAAAGATGCCTTAGCGTGTGGTGATCGCACTGTGATGCTTCACCAAGGTGAAATTGTTCTTGATGTGTCTGGTGAGCAGCGTGCCAATATGAAAGTGCCTGATCTACTAGAAATGTTTTCGAAAGTTCGAGGCGAAGAGCTGGCAGATGATAGCCTTCTACTCAGTTAATTGTTTTACTTCGTTACCACAGAGGGTTAGTTAACACAGTGGTTGACTAAGCAGCAACAGGCTTTCTCGGCGTGAGGTTGAGAAAGCCTGAAGAAAACGCATCACAACGTGTTTTGTAACCGATCACGGTAACGCTGAATGTGCTCCACGATAGGTTCCGATTTGGTGAAGGTCCTGATTTCGCGAAATAGCTCGTTAGCTTGAGGATATTCTTGACGCAAGTAGGTAAACCATTGCTTGACTCGGTTGGGATAGTAAAAGCCTTTATCGCCTCTAATTTCAAATTGCGAATAGCGCAGGAGCAGATCAACCACTTCATGCCAAGGCATCACTTTATGGTTATGTTTCACCACATTGCCTAAATTGGGAACGTTGAATGCGCCTCGACAAACCATCAATGACTCTACGCCCGTTGCTTTAATACAGGCTTGACCATCGTCATAGTTCCAAATTTCGCCATTAGCGATCAGAGGCAGAGACGTCTTCTGGCGTATCTGATTAATGTAATCCCACTTAATTTCACTGGCGCGATAACCGCCCGCTTTTGTTCGGGCATGAACTGTGAGATCGTTTGCTCCAGCTTGTTCAATCGCATCGACAATTTCAAAGCAGTCGTTAGGGTCTTCCCAACCTAAGCGGATTTTAGCCGAAACAGAGATCGCTTTCGGTACCGCATCTCGGCATGATTTTACCACTTGATAAATCAATTCCGGATGTTGTAACAGCGCCGCACCGCCTTTGTGTTTGTTGACCGTTTTCGCTGGGCAACCAAAATTCAAGTCAATGCCGTGCGCGCCTAATTCAGCAACTCGTGCGGCATTTTCTGCCATCCAATGTGGCTCTTGGCCGAGCAGTTGAACGTGCACGGGAACACCTGCTTGTGTTTTTGAGCCTGTTTTCAGTTCAGGACAAAGGCGATAAAAAACGTGGTCAGGCAATAATTGGTCAACGACACGCACAAATTCAGTCACGCACAGATCGTAATCATTCATCTGGGTGAGCAGTTCACGCATCAAGTGGTCTAGCACACCCTCCATTGGGCCCAAAATTACACGCATCATCATTTCGCCTTAAAAATTCGAGGCGAGATTGTAGTGGTTACCGAATCAAAAGTCACTAAATGCAAGAGTTGGTATATAATCCCTGGTCAACCATTTTAACTGTACAGATTTTCATGACCTACTTATTGCTCTCTCTTCCTCAATCAGCTCCTCAATCCGCTCATTTTTTTGAAGGGGCTATTTTGGCATCCAATTTCGCCACTAAGCCGTTAGAACCCACAACTTGGTTAGAACCTTTAGTGGGGGAGCAAGTCAAAGCACTTGAACCAGCGGTGATGGCGCAAATTAATCTGCAATATAACTTGCTCAAACGTAGCGAATATTCGGCGTTAGCCTTGCTAGATAATGCGACTCAGTGGGCTGATTTTGCTGAAGGGTTTATGAGCGTCTGGCCAGTCGTTGAACCGCAATGGTTAGAGACTCCAATTGGTGATGGCAGCCTGCGCATGCTGCAAGCTTTGTTGACCACCTTCATGTTAGCCATCGATGAAACACAAACACAGCAGCAGATGAGCGAAGCGGGTTTTGCAACACCACCCAGTTTGAGTGATTTTGCTGAGCAGTTGGATGTCATGATCACTGAAGTGGCGTTAATGGCTGATGAATTAATGCTCGGCATGAAAACGCAGCGGGTTAACCCATTTAAAGAAATTGGACGCAATGATCCTTGTCCGTGCGCCAGTGGCAAAAAATTCAAACAGTGCTGTGGCCAGTAAAGTACGCCGCCTGAGGTTTAATCTCAACAAAACGCTGACAAACCCAAGCAAATAAGCCCTTATAAACGAGTTATTCTGATAAATAAGTTGTTCTGATAAGTGAATGCTTCTTAAGAGAAGAGGGCCTTATCAATAAACGTTATAGAAAACGTTATAGACAAAAAATTGTTATCCATGGAGTGTGGTAATCATGAAAAGAGTGTTAGCCCTGTTGCTGTGTAGTTTTTCTGTCGCTGTTTTGGCTGCGCCAAAAGACGAGTTGAGCCAACGCCTCGCGCTGAACGCTGGTTTTAGCGCTACCTTTGCCCAGCAAGTGATCAGCCCTGAAGGTGATATTGTGATGGAAGGTCAGGGGAAAGTTGATATTGTTCGGCCAAGCCTTTTCCGTTGGCAAACGACCGCTCCTGATGAAAACTTACTGGTGTCTGATGGTAAAACCTTGTGGTATTACAGTCCATTTATCGAACAAGTGAGTATTTATAATCAAGAACAAGCGACGGAACAAACTCCTTTTGTGTTGCTGACTCGTAATCGCACCAGTGATTGGGATCACTACAAGGTTGCACAAAACGGTGATGATTTCACCCTAACGCCAACCGCGGTAGATTCAAACCAAGGGCAGTTTCAGATAGCGATTGATGAGAAAGGGATCGTGAAAGGTTTTAACGTGATTGAACAAGATGGGCAGAAGAGTCTGTTTACGTTTAGCGATGTACAACTAACACCGGCCGCTAAAGCGCGTTTCACGTTCCAGATCCCGCAAGGTGTCGAGGTTGATGATCAACGTAATTGAGATAGGGACTAAGGCGTGAGTAACTATAGTGTGGGTAACTACAGCTTAGATTTTTCGGGTGATGAAGATTTCCGTCCGTTGGCCGCGAGAATGCGCCCTCAGACGGTTGAGCAGTATATTGGCCAGCAGCACATTTTAGGTGTGGGTAAACCCTTGCGGCGTGCATTAGAGGCTGGTCATATTCATTCGATGATCTTGTGGGGGCCGCCCGGTACGGGTAAAACGACCTTGGCTGAAGTGGCGGCGAATTACGCCAATGCAGAGGTTGAACGTGTTTCTGCGGTGACTTCTGGCGTTAAAGAGATCCGTGCTGCCATTGAAAAAGCGCGCGAAAATAAAATGGCGGGTCGACGTACTATTTTGTTTGTAGACGAAGTGCATCGTTTTAATAAATCTCAACAAGATGCCTTTTTGCCACACATTGAAGATGGCACTGTGACTTTCATGGGTGCCACGACAGAGAATCCCTCTTTTGAACTCAACAACGCTTTGCTATCTCGTGCTCGGGTGTACAAATTAACCTCGCTGGCTAGCGATGAAATTTTGCTGGCGCTCAATCAAGCAATCAACGATGCCGATCGCGGTTTAGGTAAAGTCGCAGCGCAGTTTATGGATAACGTGCTCGAACGTTTGGCTGAATTGGTCAATGGTGATGCGCGCATGTCACTCAATTATCTTGAGCTGCTGTACGACATGGCCGAAGAAAATGCGCAAGGTGAAAAGCTCATTACGCTCAAACTGTTGGCTGAAGTGGCAGGCGAAAAAGTGTCGCGCTTTGATAATAAAGGCGATATTTGGTACGACCTTATCTCTGCGGTGCATAAATCGATTCGAGGTTCCAATCCCGATGCGGCGCTGTATTGGTCGGCCAGAATGATCGCAGCAGGCTGCGATCCACTTTATATCGCTCGCCGTTTATTGGCGATAGCTTCGGAAGATGTCGGCAACGCCGACCCAAGAGGCATGCAGGTGGCGCTCGCCGCTTGGGACTGTTTTACCCGCGTTGGTCCTGCGGAAGGTGAACGTGCTATTGCACAAGCGATTGTCTATTTAGCGTGCGCGCCCAAAAGTAATGCCGTGTATAGCGCGTGGAAGCAAGCCTTAGCTGATGCGCATAATTTGCCAGAGTATGAGGTGCCGCCTCATTTGCGTAATGCACCAACCAGTTTGATGAAAGATCTTGGTTATGGAGCACAATATCGCTATGCCCACGATGAACCGGGAGCTTACGCGGCTGGCGAAAGTTATTTGCCGCCTGAAATGAGCGATACACGCTACTACCAGCCAACAAATCGAGGTTTAGAAACCAAAATTGGTGAAAAGTTAGATTACTTGGCTAGTTTAGATGCAAAAAGCCCACAAAAGCGCTATGAAAAATAGTCTCTTTTCGTTATCTTTGTCGGGTTCAATTTTCTCTACGCGTCGCTCTTATTAGAAAGGGATGCAGGCGCGTTTTTCATAACTAAAAGCATAGGATTAGCAATGCTGGATTCTAAATTACTTCGCACTGAGCTGGATGAAACAGCTGCAAAATTAGCGCGTCGCGGTTTCAAACTCGACGTTGAGACAATTCGTCAACTTGAAGAACAACGTAAGTCCATTCAAGTAGAAGTTGAAAATTTACAATCCTCGCGCAACTCCATCTCCAAAGAAATTGGCCAAAAAATGGCCGCCGGCGACAAAGCGGGCGCAGAAGCAGTCAAGCTACAAATCGGCTCTCTAGGCAGTGACTTAGACGCGAAAAAAGCGCAGTTGAATGACATCCAAGCACAATTGGATGCGATTACTATGTCTGTACCCAACGTACCAGATGAATCGGTTCCTGATGGTAAAGATGAAAATGACAACGTAGAAGTTTCTCGTTGGGGCGAACCCAAAACTTACGATTTTGAGCTCAGAGATCACGTTGATCTTGGTGAAATGGCCGGTGGTTTAGATTTTGCTAGTGCGACTAAAATTACTGGCGCTCGCTTTATCGTGATGAAAGGCCAATTTGCTCGTCTGCACCGTGCGATTGCTCAGTTCATGCTGGACTTGCACACACAAGAACATGGTTATACAGAAATGTATGTCCCTTATCTTGTCAACGCTGACAGCCTGTTTGGTACCGGTCAGCTACCTAAATTTGGTCAAGACCTATTCCATACTGAGCCACTAACTGAAAAAGTGAATGATGAAGAGCCACGTAAACTGTCTCTTATCCCAACGGCTGAAGTACCGGTAACGAACTTGGTGCGTGACACCATTTCTGACGAAGCCGATCTGCCACTGAAAATGACGGCTCATACACCTTGTTTCCGTTCTGAGGCGGGATCGTATGGTCGCGATACACGTGGTCTTATCCGTATGCACCAATTTGATAAAGTCGAATTGGTTCAGATTACGCGCCCAGAAGATTCAATGGCGGCGCTGGAAGAGTTAACCGGTCATGCGGAAAAAGTGCTGAAATTGCTTGAATTGCCGTACCGTAAAGTCGTGTTGTGTGCAGGTGACATGGGCTTTGGCTCTCGCAAAACTTACGATCTAGAAGTGTGGGTTCCTGCGCAAGGCACATACCGTGAGATCTCCTCTTGCTCAAACATGTGGGATTTCCAAGCGCGTCGTATGCAAGCCCGTTTCCGTCGCAAAGGCGGTAATAAACCTGAGCTTGTGCATACGCTGAACGGTTCAGGCCTTGCTGTGGGCCGTACTATGGTAGCCATTTTGGAAAACAACCAACAAGCTGATGGCCGTATTGCCGTTCCTAGCGTACTGCAACCATACATGGGTGGCGCAACGCACATCGGTTAATCATCATGCGTTAAACACAGTAAAAAAACCGACTTGCGAGTCGGTTTTTTTATGCATCAATAGTATGTGTCGGTTCTATTTAAGCCCCATCGATTTGAAAGCATTGCGAATTTTGCAATGCCACCACTACAGCGTTGATCAGTTTTTCAATGTCATCTACTTGGCTAATAAACGGTGGCATCACATAGATTAAACAGCCAAAAGGACGGATCCAGACCCCTTGCTCAACAAATAGCGCTTGAATGACTTCCATATTGACAGGGCGATGCGTTTCAATCACGCCGATAGCGCCCAGCCAGCGCGTCTCTTTTACCATCTCAAAACGGTTAAGCATGGGCAGTAAATGAGCAAATTGCGCTTCAATACGCTGGGTTTGCTGTTGCCAATCGCCCTGTTCGATGAGCTCTAAGCTGGCGCAGGCGACAGCGCACGCCAATGGGTTAGCCATAAAGGTTGGCCCATGCATAAAGCAGCCCGCTTCGCCAGCACAAACCGTATCGGCGACTTGCTTGGTCGCCAGTGTGGCTGAAAGCGTCATATAGCCACCCGTTAAGGCCTTGCCGACACATAAAATATCAGGCGCGATATTAGCGTGCTCGCAGGCGAAGAGCTTTCCAGTACGGCCAAACCCAGTTGCAATCTCATCGGCAATCAGTAGCAAACCATATTGATCGCAAAGTGCACGCACGCCTTTTAAAAACAGAGGATGATAGATACGCATACCGCCAGCACCCTGCACAATTGGTTCTAAAATCACCGCCGCAAGCTCTTGATGATCGTGCATTATTTTATCTCGAAAATCATCGAGATCGCGTTCATCCCACTCATCCCAAAAACCGCAAGTTGGCGAATCGGCAAAAATATGCTGCGGCAAAAAACCTTTGTAGAGCGAATGCATCGAGTTATCTGGGTCAGTGACTGACATTGCGGCAAACGTATCGCCGTGATAGCCATGACGTAAGGTGAGAAATTTCGCTCGTGGTTGACCTTTTGCATGCCAGTATTGCAGCGCCATTTTTAAGCTGACCTCCACGGCGACAGAGCCAGAATCGGCTAAAAATACGTGCTCAAGATTGCTTGGCGCTAATGCCAGTAATTTTTTACAAAGCGTAATGGCGGGTTGATGTGTGATACCGCCAAACATCACGTGTGACATTTTATCAATTTGCTGATGCGCAGCGTAATTAAGGTGTGGATGGTTATAACCATGAATAGTTGCCCACCAAGAGGACATTCCATCAATCAAGCGTCGCCCATCTTCCAAATAAAGATGGACACCTTGAGCGTGAGTGACGGGATAACAAGTCAATGGCGTCAGCGTTGAAGTGTAGGGATGCCAGATATGTTGGCGGTCGAAGAGTAAATCCATGATCAGTCCATATTGCTGGGTTTGTTTAAAGATCAATCAAACGTAAACTTATGTTTTCTTTGTTTGTTGACAGTTTATCGCTTGTCAGTAGACTAGCCAAGCAACAAAATAATAAAACTGAATAAGGAAGAGATGTGGAAGTTCGTCATAACTGGACCGTTGCTGAGGTGAACGCACTGGTCGAAAAGCCGTTTATGGATCTACTGTTTGAAGCGCAGCAAGTACATCGTCAATACCATCCCAAAAATTATGTTCAGGTCAGTACGTTACTTTCTATTAAGACGGGGGCGTGTCCTGAAGATTGTAAATATTGCCCGCAGAGTGCGCATTACCGGACTGATGTTGATAAAGAACGGTTGATGGAAGTCGAGCGGGTGTTAGACGCGGCGCAAAAAGCGAAGCGCTCTGGCTCGACCCGCTTTTGTATGGGAGCGGCGTGGAAAAACCCGAAAGCGCGTGATATGCCTCTCTTGAAAGAGATGATCAGTGGCGTGAAAGAGATGGGCTTGGAAACGTGTATGACGTTGGGCATGCTAACGCCTGATCAAGCAAGCGAGTTGGCCAGTGCAGGGCTTGATTACTACAACCACAACTTAGATACCTCACCTGAATACTATGGCAACATTATCACCACCCGAACCTATCAAGATCGCCTTGATACCTTATCGCACGTGCGCGATGCAGGAATGAAGATCTGCTCTGGGGGAATTATCGGTATGGGAGAGAGCGCTAATGACCGCGCTGGCCTGTTGGTGGAATTAGCGAACTTACCAACCCATCCTGAAAGTGTACCGATTAATATGCTGGTCAAAGTGAAAGGCACACCGTTAGAGCAAGCCGAAGATGTCGAAGCGTTTGATTTTATTCGTCTGATTGCCGTTGCTCGGATCATGATGCCACAATCGGCGGTGCGTTTATCGGCTGGACGTGAAAATATGAATGAGCAGATGCAAGCGCTGTGCTTTATGGCAGGTGCAAACTCCATTTTCTACGGTTGCAAGCTGCTAACGACTCCTAATCCTGATGAAGATAGCGATATGCAGTTGTTTAAAAAACTGGGTATCAATAGCCAACAAGTGAGCCAAAAACCGGATGAAATTGCAGAAAGTGAGCTGCTTGAGCGTGTCGTAAAACGGGTGGCAGCTCGTCCTAATAAAGATGATCTTTTCTACGATGCCAGCGTTTAATTCACGTATTTCAGCGGCGCTCAGTGCTCGTCGCGATCTTGGGCTTTCTCGCTCTCTTATCGAGCTTGAGGGGGGCAACCAGGTTCGATTGTGCAAAGATGGCCGCCAGTATCTTAACTTTTCCAGTAACGATTACCTTGGCCTTGCGCACGACTCAGAATTGATTGCCGCTTGGCAGCAAGGGCTGAGTATGTATGGTTGCGGTAGTGGTGCATCTCCTTTGGTCACAGGCTTTAGCTCAGCCCATCGCAACCTTGAAGCTAACTTGTGTGAGTGGCTAGGTTATGAGCGAGCTATTTTGTTTGGCTCGGGTTTTAGTGCCAATCAGGCACTGTTGTTTAGCCTGCTCAATAAAGACGATTTGCTACTGCAAGATAAACTTAACCACGCCTCTTTGATGGAAGCAGGAATGCTTTGCGCAGCCAGTATGAAGCGTTTTCGGCACAACGATGTCACTCATCTTAAGCAACAGCTTAACAGCGATAGTCATACATTAGTGGTGACTGAAGGGGTCTTTAGCATGGATGGTGATTGTGCACCGCTGTGCGAAATCACGGATGCAGTGCAAGGTGAAGCGTGGTTGGCAGTCGATGATGCACACGGCATAGGTGTTTTGGGCGAGGGTGGGGCCGGCAGTTGCAGTGCGGCAGGAATAAAACCACAGCTCTTGGTGGTGACCTTTGGCAAAGCCTTAGGGTTATCGGGTGCAGCTATCTTATGCAATCAAGAGGTGGGTGACTTTCTTACGCAGTTTGCTCGTCACCACGTCTATTCTACAGCCATGCCGCCAGCGCAAGCTTATGCAGTAACTCATGCTATTTCAATGGTCACTCAGCAGCCGTGGCGCAGAGAAAAACTGACTGAACTGCAAGCTTATTACGCTGAATCCATGCAAGGTTTTGATGGCTATGTTGAAACGCTAACGCCAATCAAACCCTACCTTGTTGGTGAGGCGCAAACAGCATTGAATATCGCCGATCAATTGCGACATAGCGGGTGTTGGTTGACCGCGATTCGCCCACCAACGGTGGCTCAAGGCCGTGCCCGATTGCGTATCACTCTAACCGCCAACCACACTATTGCTGACATAGAGCAACTAACCACACAACTGCAACGTGCGCTAGAGGAGGGCTGAATATGTCACAAACTCATGCCATAGAGATAAATACGCTGCATGACAAAGCCGCCATTGCCCACTCTTTTAGCCGCGCGGCAAAGCATTATGATGTACATGCCGCTTTTCAACGTGACGTAGGGCAACGTTTATTGGACAAAATGCCGCGCAATCTAGTAGGGAAAAGAGTGCTCGATCTTGGTTGTGGTACGGGCTATTTTTCAGAGCAACTGCGGCGTAGAGGGGCGTATGTGGTATGTGCTGACCTCTCTAGTGAGATGCTAGTACAAGCTAAAATACGTTGTGGTGATGTTGGCGTCACCTATTATCAAGCCGATGCTGAGGCGCTTCCTTTCGCCAACGCCTCTTTTGATTACGTTTTTTCTAGCTTAGCGCTGCAGTGGTGTGATGACCTTGTTCTACCACTGCGACAAATTCACCGTGTATTGAAACCACAAGGGATGGCTTATTTTTCGACATTATTGGACGGTTCGCTGTTTGAACTGAAACAAGCGTGGACAAAAATTGATACACATCAACACGTCAATGATTTCATCACACTCAATCAGGTAAAAATTGCGTTAGCGCAATCTCACTGTTACCACCATCAACTAGACTTGCCTTCGATCACAGTTTGGTATGACAAAGCCTTTTCCTTGATGAGAGATCTTAAAGGGATTGGTGCAAATCACGTAAGTGGACGCTCACACGGGTTAACAAGCCGCAAGGCTCTACTGCAAGTTGAGCAGGCATACCAAGCATTTCAAAACCATCAAGGTCTTCTACCTGCAACTTATCAGGTTTGTTTAGGGGTTATACATCGATGATTGATGCATTTTTTATTGCGGGTACGGACACCGACGTTGGAAAAACGGTCGCTTCAAAAGCGATTCTACAAGCATTAGCCGCCAAGGATTTGGTGACTATTGGCTACAAACCCGTTGCCGCTGGTAGCGAAAAAACGGAATTTGGCTTACGCAACTCAGATGCATTACATCTGATGAAAGCGGCAACCAAAGAGATGCCCTATGGTGATGTGAATCCATATTCTTTAGCGCTCCCTACATCACCACATATCGCCGCAAAACATGAACATGTCGAGATTGATTATGGCGTGCTCAGTAGCAAATTAGCTAAGCATAAAGCGAATGCTGACATTGTGTTGATCGAAGGTGCTGGTGGTTGGCGCGTTCCGATCTCCGATACGGACTGCTTGTCTACTTGGGTTAAACAAGAACAACTACCAGTGGTCTTAGTGGTAGGAATTAAACTAGGTTGCTTAAGCCATGCAATTTTAACAGCGGAAAGTATTATTGCCGACGGGTTGAAGATTGTTGGCTGGGTAGCCAACCGAGTGAACCCAGGAACTGAGCATTACGCTGAAATTATTGCAATGTTGGAATCGCGCATTCCAGCGCCTAAGCTTGGTGAAATACCCTATGTGCCAACGGTAAAACGGCAACAAATTGGTAAGTATATTAATGTTGATCCGCTGCTTGCGTCAGAGTAAGCGATGTGAATCAGCCAAAAGGCATCTCTTAGCGAGATGCCTTTTTTGATCAAGCAGGTTATTACCGCAGCTTATTGACGGGGGTTTTCGCGAACTGAGCTAAAACAACAAAAGCGAGCACCAGCAAGCTAGCAGCATAGATGACCACTAGCCACTGTGGCATGGAAAGCGTTAAAAATTGCCATACCACTTTCGAACAGTCACCGTAAGCTTCGAACATCCAAGGTGCCCATTGATTGAGTGGTGCCCAGCTGGGGAAAGTGACAAATAAATCACAAGTGGCAAAAGGAGAAGGGTTGAATTGGTAATCCACATGTTGCAGAGCTAAGGTCAAACCTTTATAAGCACTGGCTCCCCAAGCAACGAGTCCAATCCAACGAACAATCGGATTATTGGGTGCGATTAAGCCAAGCAGAGCTGCTCCGCCAATTCCTAGCATCGCCACACGTTCATAAATGCACATCACACACGGTGCGAGCATCATGATGTGCTGAAAAAAAAGCGCACAAGCCTCAAAAAAAACCACAAAAAGAAGTAATAAAAACCAAGATTTTCTCGATTGAGAGAACAGTTTCAGAGTAGAAAAAAAAGTCACATTCAATACCTGTAAAGAATAAAAAGCCCTGATAGTTCAGAGCTTTTTAACTTAGATAAGTTTCATTATCAACCGAATATTTTAGTGCCCGGCAGAGATGGCTTGAACTGCTTTGGCTGAATGGTGCGTAATCCACCCTAAGTCATAAAAATGCGCAGTCATGGGTTCAACTAAGAAGACAATGCCAAACAGGCCAACTAATGCCAATACAATCGTGTAGGGCAGAGCCATGATGACCATTTTGCCATAAGAAAGGCGGATCAATGGTGCAAGTGCTGATGTTAATAAGAATAAGAAAGCGGCTTGACCGTTTGGTGTTGCTACTGAAGGTAAGTTCGTACCTGTGTTAATCGCGACAGCCAATAAATCGAATTGGTCACGCGTGATAACACCTTCTAGTAGCGCTGTTTTGACTTCATTAATATAGACAGTGCCAACGAAAACGTTATCCGAAACCATCGACAAAAGCCCGTTAGCCACATAGAAGAGAGCAAGCTGAGCCCCTTTATCTTCAACATTCAACACAGCATCGATAACTGGTTTAAAGAGTTGTTGATCGATAATTACGGCTACGATGGAGAAGAATACCGCCAGCAGCGCCGTAAAGGGTAGGGCTTCTTCAAATGCTTTGCCTAGCGAATGTTCTTCTATCACACCAGTAAATGCTGTCGCCAAAATAATAACTGAAAGACCAATCAATCCCACTGCCGCTAAGTGCAGTGCCAATCCAACAATCAGCCAGACAGCAATAGCGCCTTGGATCCAAAGTTTTGCGACGTCTTGATTGGTTCGATTTTTGCGCTCAGCCGTGTCAAAATCGACCAGAATTTGACGAACGTTAGCGGGTAATTCTGCGCCGTAACCAAATAGCTTCAGCTTTTCAACCAATACACAGGTCAAAATACCACAGAGAAAAACAGGTACGGTTACCGGAGACATACGGATGATAAACTCGCCAAAAAACCAACCTGCTTGATCGGCGATGATCAAGTTTTGTGGTTCACCAACCATGGTCATCACCCCGCCTAAAGCGGTACCTACGCCAGCATGCATCAGTAGTGAGCGCAAAAACGCACGATAGTTTTCTAGGTCATCACGTGTTAGTTCTGAGATATGCTCATCTTGAGTATGGTCATGAGCGGAGCTTGTCCCTTGTCCCGATGCCACTTTGTGATAAATCGAGTAAAACCCAACGGCGACACTGATGACCACGGCAATAACTGTTAAAGCATCCAAAAATGCAGACAGGAAAGCAGCTGTAATGCAAAAGGCGACCGAAAGCATCGCTTTTGAACGAATACCAAGTAGTATTTTGGTGAAGATGAACAGCAATAGCTGTTTCATGAAATAGATACCAGCCACCATAAACACCAGTAGCAGCAGAACTTCGATGTTATTCACAAGCTCATGTTTTACTTGCTCTGCACTGGTCATCCCAATGGCGATAGCTTCGATAGCCAGTAATCCACCAGGTTGCAGGGGATAGCATTTAAGCGCCATCGCTAGGGTGAAAATGAATTCAACCACAAGTAGCCAACCAGCAATAAATGGGTCGACCAAAAAGAAAACAATCGGGTTGATAATGAGAAAAGCAATAATGGCAACTTTGTACCAGTCAGGGGCTTTACCAAGAAAGTTCTTGAGAAAAGCGCTTCCGAGGGACATCGGCATGGGTAGTTCTCTTACTGTTGAGATGATAGACGCTGTCAGCTTATCTTTAATTCATTATGTGAAGTGGCCAAATAGAACGTGTTAAACACGAAAACAGTATCTATCGGCAATGTTCTAGTGAAACAACAAACCGTTTAGGGATTATGGTTTTACCAAGACACTCCTTGAGTGAGACAAGCAATCCTTACTTCGACCGTCACTCTACTCCGCAAGCTTTTTTAGTCAATAATAATCAGGTTATTGATAAAACACTTACCGATATTTTGGTCAAAAACGCGATCAAAGTTGGGTAAGCATAGCATAAGAGTTGTGAAAAATTCACGCCGAGCCGTATTTTGAAGTGGAGTTAAGGTAATAGGCATCTAAATGACTAAAAAGAGCGAATTTTGCAAGCTTAAATTGATTATTTTAAGTTTATTAATGTGAGTTATATCTCTTTATTTTTTCTACTCTTATGTGTTCTTCCTTTTGAAGAACTGCTAAAAAATACTATTTCATTGACTCGGTATTGTTCATAAACGAGATGAATAAATTAGAGTTTAAGCTCTATTTTGTTTGTGATAACTTCGCGGATGGTTTGTTTCCGATAACGTTCAACTAGTGGTATGATGAGTCCCATTCGACCCAAATAAATAGAAAACTGGATAAGTACTTAATGGTCATTAAGGCAAAAAGCCCAGCAGGTTTTGCTGAAAAATACATAATTGAGAGCATTTGGAATGGTCGCTTTGCACCGGGTTCTATCTTACCTGCAGAGCGCGAACTTTCAGAATTAATTGGTGTAACACGTACAACGCTTCGAGAAGTATTACAACGCTTAGCCCGTGATGGTTGGTTGACTATACAGCATGGTAAGCCAACAAAAGTAAACCAATTTATGGAAACTTCCGGTTTACACATATTAGATACATTAATGACGCTCGATGCTGAAAATGCCACCAGTATTGTGGAAGACTTACTTGCGGCTCGGACAAATATTAGCCCCATATTTATGCGTTATGCATTTAAAGTGAACAAAGAGCCTGCCGAACGCACTATTACTAATGTTATCGAAAGCTGTGAAGCACTATTAAGTGCTAAATCTTGGGATTCTTTTATGGAGTTATCTCCTTATGCACAGAAAATCCAGCAGCATATTAAAGATGATGGTGAAAAAGACGAATATAAACGTCAGCAAATATTGATTGCGAAAACCTTTAACTTTTACGATTACATGTTATTTCAGCGTTTAGCGTTTCACTCAGGAAACCAAATTTATGGTTTGATTTTTAATGGGCTAAAGAAATTATATGACCGAGTTGGCAGCTATTATTTCTCTAATCCAGAAGCACGCGAGTTAGCCTTGCAGTTTTACCGTGAATTATTAGCAGTATGTGAAAGTGGCAATCGTGAGCAGTTGCCGATTGTGATCCGTCATTACGGTATTGACAGCGCTCACATATGGAATCAAATGAAAACAACGTTACCGACAAATTTTACAGAAGATGATCATTAGAAAATTCGTTTTACTGTAAAAAAAGCCCGTATGAAACGGGCTTTTTTGTAGGTTAGATATCTTCGTTACCACCCGCATCTTTAAACCAAGCGGCTAAATGTAATTTTAAATCTTTCAGTTCATCTGGGCCGATTAAGGCCAACCCTAAATCTTCTGCACGAGTAATGTCATTATGGCGGAGTGGGCGAAAGCTCACGAGCATAGCGCGAGCTTGTAGGCCACCAAGCAAATCACGTAATGATTCTAGCTTATAAAGCGTATCATCGCCGTCATCACGCATACCTTTCGTTTTACATTCAATAATATGCAGTTTGTTATTCACCACTGTAGCGACATCGAGTTCATTTCTGACTTCTCGCTCACCTAATTGACGGTAGACTTGAACATTCAAAGAGCGATCTTGAATGGTTGGCATATCATCTTGGATCTGCCTTATTGTACTGTGCACTAATGTTTCTAACCATTCTCCATTGGAAAATCGGCGCGCATCTTCGTTGGCGAAGGTTAAAATGCCATTTTGATAGGTGGCGATTTGTGCTTCGACCAGATCGGTCAACAGAATATGAAGTTCACGATAGCCTTGTTGTTTTTCTGAAAGTGCAACATCTAGCCGCTGCTCTTTGCGGCACGTCGTCGCTAAATAGTTTAATGTGGCTAAACCAGGACCAAGTTCTAATGCATTACTTGCCCAGCGCTCGCCGAGTTCGTAAAGTTTTTGGTCAAGTTGTGGCGGAATATGATGCTCACTAAATTCACCCCGTGCGCCAAAAATGGTTAAGTAGTCTGAAATGGTAATGTGGTCTTGCACTTGGGTATTATTTTGACCATCGGGATAAAGCCAACACAACTGATCACTGTTCGGTTCGACGACAAAAATAGGCCATTGATAGCTACGGAACACCTCATAAACGGATAATAAACGATGTCTCAAACCACAACTTGCGTTCAGCTTGACTTCGTCGTATCTGGTTTTCAAATCTTCCGCTAAAAACTGAATAGCTTGTTTGATTGCTGAGGTATTGGAACCCGATGGGATTTCAAAAAACTCAGAAGTGATGTCGCGCTGACTCAATACCGAGTGTAAACGTAAATACATTGATTTTTGGTCTTGATCACCGATGAAGACAATGTGCGAACTTACCGTTCGATTATCAAGCAGGGGAGTAACCAAGCGAATAGGGTCTTGGTCGATAATGCCAACATGAACAGCCATAGATCATCCTCATGTTTGGCTTGCAAAGAGTAGGAGGTAGATAATAATGCGCAAGCCGATAGTTATCATATAACGATGTGGCATCAAAAAAACAAGGGCGACTTTAGATTAAAAGCCGCCCTTGAGACATAATTTACATGCAACTTACAAATGGGGTTGGGTTTGTTAACGGTCACTCATAATGTAAAACGATGGACTAATTCATTCTGCTGATTAGCAAGCTGAGTTAGGTTGGCGCTTGCCTGTGCAATTTGAGACATGGCTTGATAGCTACCATCTGCGATTAAATTAATATCCTCGATACTGCGTGCAATGTCACCAGTTGTTTCACTTTGCTCGGCGGCCGCCTGTGTAATATGAGTACTCATCTGACTGATTTCTAGAATTAACGCTTGGATCTCTTCCATTGCGCTATTCGCCGTTGATGCTTGTTCGACAGAAAGTTCCATATCAGTCATGCAGCTTTCAATAACAGTACTGGCAGAAGATGAGCTGGATTGCAAGTTGCTGATCATACTTTCAATTTCAGACGTCGAATCCGTTGTGCGTTTTGCCAAAACACGAACTTCGTCAGCTACGACTGCAAACCCGCGCCCTTGCTCTCCAGCACGAGCAGCTTCAATCGCGGCATTGAGCGCCAATAAGTTAGTTTGTTCTGCAATATTACGAATCACATCCAAGATAGAACCAATTTGGCTGCTCATTTTTTGCAGTTCACCGACAGCATCAACCGATTGATTTAAGCGAGTCTCCAATTGATTAATAGTAGTGATATTGTCACTCATAATTTTACGGCCCGATTCAGAAGCCGATTCAACTTTCTGCACCATCTCTAGCGAACTTTGAGCACTTTGCGCTACTTCTTGTACTGAATGAGCCATTTCTGTCATTGCGGTTGCCACGCTCGCGGTTTGCTCACGTTGGGTGCTGAGCTGTGACTGTGCTTTTGAAGAGGTGGTTTGGTTATGGTTAGCTGTGTTGGTTAAATTTTCAGAAGCATCATTCAACTGCACCAAAATATGGTGCAAATTATCTGCTAGCGAATTGATGTGGCCACTTAAGCGACTAAACTCGTTGTTGTAACGAATTTCAATGCGTTGTGTCATATCTCCTTTTGTCAGCCCTTCTAGCGTTTTGAGTATACGATTTAACGGCTCACGAACACTTTGCGCAATGTGGTAACCAATACCCGTAGCCACTAGCACAACCGCAATACCAATCACGATCGCTTTAATAACTCCTTGCTTATAGACTTCCCCGGCTTCTCGCAGAGAGGCATTTAAACCGTCGGTCGCAGTATCGTTAAAAGAGTCTAAAATCGTCATTGCTTTATCGACCTCGATAGCCAAATTCGCAATGTTTTCATAAAGGGCTGTTTTCGCTAGTAAGTAACTATTGTGTTGATCAAGCACACCACCCTTTTGCCCAATATCTTGAGAGAATTTTTGGACGAGATCGTCAAAGGTTTTTTTCAGTTCAGGTAATTGGGTCGATAAGCCTCGGTAAGCGTAGTTGAGGTGCGTGACCGCTTTTTTATTCATGGTGACGGCCTTGTCAACAAAGGCGACATCCGAACTGGCCAAAGCGTCTGAAGTGATTAATTCCGCATCTTTCAATTTAATGAAATAACTTTTCGCCATGACTTTAACTGAAATACTATTTTGCCCATCGACAAAATCTTTCATTCCTGTGCTTAAATCGGCATGAAGTCTTTGAAATTCACGAGTTGATTTTTGCACTTGAGCTTGCGCCTCAAACATCGCCTGATAATTATTCATGGCTTGTTCTGCTTCTGAAAAGTAGCGGAGTTCCATCTGTTTAAGTTGGCTTATCCGCTCTTCAAGAGAGGGGTTCATTGCACTTGCTTGTTGGAGCTGGTTTAGCACGTCAGCAAAATCTTGTTTTGCTTTAGCAAATTCTGAACGCATCACATTCATGCGATCTTGGTTTTGTGTCGTCAAAAAGTCCTTAAAAGATTTATCGGCAGAAAGCAGTTGAACACTTGTTTTGTTTGACAAAGAAACGAGCGGTAAGGCGGTGGTTGATACACTTTCGAAATTAGAATGAATTTGATTCATTCCTCCCATCATAATGGCGGTCGTTACTGCAAACATGATGATGATCAGTGTGAAACCAGCGTACATTCGCCTAATCACTGAACCCTTCATAATCCTCTCCCTAGAAAAATAGTGTTTTGTTTTAAAAAATAACAAAATAATGAGTATTGTATTGAATGTGAGACGTACATTTTATGACGGGCCTGGCAAAACGCATTTTTTATATTAGTGTTCTGTCATTTATGCTACGCGTACGGTGTTTTTTATTGAGCTTTTGACAGGGTTCACGCATACTCAAATCCAACTACACACCTATTATATTCAGTAGCATTAAGGTCAAATTAGTGTCGGTTCTATCGGTTCTATCGGTTGTCGTGGGCCACTTAGGTATTAGCCTTGAACCACTTATCTCGATCTAATGTACTTTGATGTGACTGCGTAGGCCTATTTACTAGTGGAGTATTTCATGGCTGAAGAAACCATTTTTAGCAAAATTATCCGTAAAGAAATTCCTGCAGATATCCTCTATCAAGATGATTTAGTTACCGCCTTTCGGGACATTAACCCTAGAGCGCCTAGCCATATTCTTATCATTCCCAATGCGTTTATTCCGACGACCAACGATGTTGAACCTGAGCATGAAGCGGCTATGGGACGTATGTTTACAGTGGCAAAAAAAATCGCTCAACAAGAAGGTATTGCACAAGATGGCTATCGCTTGATAGTGAATTGTAACGCTCATGGTGGCCAAGAGGTTTACCACATTCATATGCACTTGGTTGGCGGTCGTCCGTTGGGTCCGCTTTTGATGAGCTAATGCATGGGTCGCTCAGCCACTATTGGGCGCTCGATTGATACGATTAGAGTTAAATATGGAGTATTGAGTGAAGCGTTACGTGCGACATATTACGGTTTTTTTATCGCCTTTTTTTCTCAATGCCTGTGCTAATTTTTCTGCGGGGAACTTGTTTAGTCATTACAGCGCTCAAAATGGCGCTGTCTATCAGTCAGTTAAATCTGGGCAGTATCAAGATGCGGAGAATGAACTTGCGGAATTTGTCGCGGGTGACATTCTAGACAATCTGGAAAAAGGGCGAGTCCATTTTCTTAACCAGAATTATGTAGACAGTAAGCGTAGTTTCGAATTGAGTGATTCTGCGGTTAAAATTCAACAAGATAAGGCATTGATTTCACTAAGTGATACGGCGACAAGTGTCGGTGCGTTGGCTGTGAATGATAACTTGATGGAATACGTTCCTGCGGATTATGAACTTGGTTTTTTACATCTTTATCTCGGTTTGAATTATTTACAACAGAATGATTTGGATGGAGCTCTGGTTGAAGTTCGGCGAGCGAATCAGGTACAAGAGCAAGCAAGGCAGGCTAGAGAAGCGGAACTTGAAAAGGCGCAAAAAGAGCTAAAATCACAAGGTGTGACACCAAACTTAGGCAGCGTACTAGCAAACTACCCTGATGCAGGAAAAGCTTTGCAGGCGGTGCAGAATGGTTACCTTTTTTACCTTTCTGCTTTGCTTTATGAAGCCTCTGGTGATGTTAACAGTGCCTATGTCGACTATCGACGCGCTTTGGCAGTCACTCCCGATAATATTGAGGTTATAGAGGGGACATTACGCGTTGCGAAACGATTAGGGATGAGAGAAGACCTAATCCAATTAGAGAAACGCTACGGGAAATCTCATTCACTGACTGCTTCTCAAGGTCGTGTGCTTATAATAGAAGAGCAGAGTGTGGTGAAAGCCTTAGATAGCTGGCGTCAATCTTTACCCTTGTATGACAGCAGAGGAAATGGTGCATTGTATTCTCTCGCCTTACCTTATTACCCTAATACACCCGTTGAATCATTTTCATCACTGAAGATGAATGACAAAGTACTCACTTCTCATTTTCTGACGGATGTGAATTTAATGGCAAGTCGAAACTTGTCTGAGAAAATGCCCTCTATAGTAATAAGGCAAGTGTTGAGAGTGCTGGCGAAAGATCAATTGCGCAAAGAAGCGGCCAAAGATGACAATGTTGGTAATTTAGTCTTCAACGTTTGGAATCTGCTGACAGAGCAGCCCGATACGCGCAGTTGGCTAACGCTGCCAGGGCTGGTGCAAACGGCCAGTCTGCAAGTCAATGCAGGCGAGCAACAGATAAGGGTGGGAGAGCAAGAATATCAGTTTTCTGTACCGGAAAAAGGCACCACTTTGGTGTGGGTTTCTCGTCAGGGACGTCATTCAACCATCTGGCATAAACAACTAGGAAGATTGTAATGAAAAAGTGGATATTGGGACTGTTAGTCACATTCTCATTGATTGGATGTGCTGAAAATACCGCAGGATTAAGAGTTGATGGCGCTTCGCAAAAAGTGCTATTTGGCGACAATGTATTAGGTAATCGCTTGGTTGTTGAAGACATTGCAACTAACCAAGTGGATGGTCATACGAGGGGACTTGTGCGTTTAGTGAGTCATTACCAAGGTGACCAAATTATCGAGTACCGTTTTTCTTGGTATGACGATGATGGGCTTGAAGTCAATAACAGACAAAGTCCTTGGAAACAAAAGATCATCAGTGGGATGGAGACGGTGTCGTTGTCGGAGATTTCTGTCAATCCAAATGGAAAACAGTTTCGCGTACAGATCCGTGGGTCAAATAATTAAATTGGGAAAGTAAGGAACCAATATGAACAAAAGTATTATCGCATTGCTAGGGCTCGCTGTCATTTTGGGCGGCTGTTCAAATAAAGTCAGCTACGGAGATGCACAATCCGTTGAAACGACGACAGTTGATTTTGGTTCAACAGATTTACAAAAAATCGCGGGGGAAATGGTTGATAGCATGATGATGTCAGGTTCGGTAGCAGCGATTACCCGTGATTCTCGTCCTATCGTGTTTGTTGAGCGAATCAAAAATAAAACCAGTGAGCACATTGATACTGAATCTATCACTGACACCATCAGTACTAAGATGTTGAATTCAGGTAAGTTCCGCTTCGTCGACATGGATCGTGTTGAAGCCGTGCGCGAACAGCTCAATTTCCAAAATAATGATGAGTTGGTCAACCAAAGTACCGCCATTCAGTTTGGCAAAATGGTTGGCGCACAATATATGCTGTATGGCAACTTGTCGAGTATTGTGAAAAACGCAAGCAGTGATAAAGATGTATATTACAAAATGACGATGCGTTTAATGGATCTTCAAAGCGGCCTTATTGAATGGGCAGATGAAACCGAAATTCGTAAACAGCAGTCAAAAAGTTTACTCGGTTTTTAATCACAAAATCGAGTAATTGAGAGAAGAGGTCCTTATGGCGAGAATGTCTTGGCGTGAAGCTTGTCAGCTTGATCGTACCTTAACGTCGCTAGAAGGATTCTTCTCTGCTCCCCCTGATTACGCACAAACGCTGACAGGGGGGTTAACAAACCGATGTTGGAAAATTGTCACGGAGGAACGCAGCTTTGTTTGGCGGCCTAATACGCCGATCACTCAAGCCTTTTCCATTTCGCGTTTTCAAGAATATCAAATTCTCTCTGCTATCGAATCTTCTCACTTAGGCCCCAAGCCACTTTCCATTAATGATCAAGGATTATTGGTTGAATGGATTGATGGCCAATCCCTTACTGGTGGTTTACCTTTCGATTCTCTATTAAAAACACAGATAAAGATCCATAATCTCAGTACAGCACGCATCCCAGTTGCCCCTTTCAGTTTTATCGCTCGGGTTGATCATTATTGGCTACAGCTCAAAGCTGAGTATAAAAGTGAGGACTTGTCGGCTTTATATCAACGTTGGCGCACCGCACCTAACCTTGCTGATGTTGGTCAGACTTTGTGTCACTTTGATTTGGCTGGCTACAATATGGTTAAAACCGATGAAGGTAACCGCGTGATTGATTGGGAATACGCCTCAATTGCCGACCCCCGACTCGACCTGGCTTTAAGCATTGATGTTGCAGAAGAAAAACCATTAGAGGCGGTCTACCGTTATTGTCAATTGCGTGAGATTGTGGGGGTCGATGATTGGGTCGAAGGAGTGGTGGCTTGGCATCCAAGAGCAACAATGATGGCCATGTTATGGTATTTGTTAGCACATCAATTATGGGGTGATGACTATTATCGTCAACAAGCCGAACATCTAAAACGCACATTATGTAGCTAGGATCACTGTTTCGTCGTTTTGTTGCAGTAAATTAAGGTTAAAGTCTTTGAAACCATAATCTTCGTGGTAGATTAAAAACCTCAAGGAGTGGGGAGTTATTATGATTATTTATCTGCACGGTTTTGATTCAACAAGCCCAGGAAACCATGAAAAAGTACTGCAATTGCAATTTATTGACAGCGATGTCCGTTTTATTAACTACAGTACACAGCACCCAAAACACGATATGCAGCATCTTCTAAAAGAAGTGCATAAAGTGATTGAGCTGTCTGATGACCCACATCCGATTATTTGTGGCGTAGGCCTCGGCGGCTTCTGGTCTGAGCGGATTGGATTTTTATGCGGAATTAAGCAAGTGGTGTTTAATCCTAACTTGCATCCGGAGACAAACATGACTGGACGCATCGATCGCCCTGAAGAGTATGAAGATATTGCGACTAAGTGTGTTGAGCAATACAGGGTAAAAAATAAAGGACGCTGTTTAGTGATTTTATCTAAAGAAGATGAAATTCATGACAACAGCAAAACAGCAGCAGAGCTCGAAAACTACTACGATATCATTTGGGATGAAACCCAGAACCATAAGTTCAAGAAAATCTCACAGCATTTGCAAGCGATGAAGGCATTTAAAGAATCAAATTAAGCATCCGTGCATCATAGTTTCGACTGAACGACTCACAATTGTGAGTCGTTTTTTTATGGCCCACCCCCCTATATCTCGTAGTGAAATAGAGGAATTCTTTGGTTGCACCATGAGTTTTGCTCTATATAATGATTAAATTATAAATATTTTGATAAATATCAAAAAAAATTGAGAGCAAGTCTTAAATTTGCCTAATTTGTGTGTAGTTACATGCATTTATCCTAATGAAACGTGCTGCGAAGATAGCTTCATTTGCTGAACAAGATTTATCTGAAGCAAGCGCATTACTGAGAATTCCTTCAGTGTGAGATTTCACGCTGAATCATGTTTATTTCTTTTTGAGGATTATTGTTGTGACACGAATTATCGTAGTCGGTGGTGGCGCGGGTGGTTTAGAGCTCGCGACTAAACTTGGTCGCACTCTTGGCCGTAAAAATCGCGCAGAAATCACATTAGTAGATCGTAAAGCAAGCCACTTATGGAAACCGTTATTGCATGAAGTGGCAACGGGTTCATTAGATGAAGGAGTGGATGCGCTAAGCTATCGCGCTCACGCAAAAAATCATCGTTTTGATTTCCAAATGGGTAGTCTTGCTGATATCGATCGTGAACGCAAAGTGATTGTTCTTAGTGAATTGCAAGATGAGCATGGTGAATTGTTAATGCCAAGTCGTGAGCTTGAATATGACATTTTGGTGTTGGCAATCGGTTCAACGTCTAACGACTTCAATACTCCAGGAGTTCGTGAGCATTGTATCTTCCTTGATAGCCCTGAACAGGCAAATCGTTTTCGTACTGAAATGAATAATGAGTTTCTAAAACTTCATGCGAAAAATGGTAACGGTACAGTTGATATTGCGATTGTTGGCGCAGGTGCAACGGGTGTTGAATTATCTGCAGAGCTACATAATGCAGTAAAAGAGCTGCGGACTTATGGTTTTGGCGATCTTGATTCAAGCAAACTGAATGTCAACCTTGTGGAAGCGGGTGAGCGTATTCTACCCGCTCTTCCACCTCGCATTTCTAGTGCTGCGCATAGCGAATTAACGAAATTAGGTGTCAACGTTCGTACTGCGACTATGGTCACGCGAGCGGATAAGGATGGCCTAACAACTAAAGATGGCGAAAAGATTCCCGCTCAGATCATGGTGTGGGCTGCTGGCATCAAAGCACCGGATTTTATGAAAGAGATTGCTGGTTTGGAAACAAACCGCATTAATCAGTTAGTGGTAAAAAACACCTTACAAACCACAAGAGATGACGATATTTTTGTGATCGGTGATTTAGCACAATGTACACAAGCCGATGGTTCATTTGTGCCACCTCGTGCACAAGCAGCGCACCAAATGGCAAGCCAAGCGTTCAAGAATATTGTTGCTAAGCTTAACGGGCGTGAGCTCAAACCGTATGTTTATAAAGATCACGGTTCGTTGGTTTCATTAAGTCGTTTTTCTACCGTTGGTAGCTTAATGGGTAATTTAACCAAAGGCTCGATGATGGTTGAAGGTCGTATTGCGCGAGTCGTGTACATTTCTTTGTATCGCATGCACCAAATGGCGCTGCACGGTATGTTCAAAACAGGGTTGATGATGTTAGTTGGCCGTATTAATCGTGTGTTGCGTCCAAACTTAAAGCTTCACTAATATTCCCAGCGTACTGGCCATAAAAAAGCCTCGCCTTTGTTAAAAGGCGAGGCTTTTTTTGTCATCCCACCACCACCGCCTTGGGCGATAGTGGTGGTTATATCAAATTCAAGTTATTTAATGGTACTTGAGCGATAAGTGTTATGTGTTAGCCAACTAGGCTGAGCATTGGTTGGTACTGAGCCATCTTGGTTAATGTTTGAGAAATGGAACGAATGTTGGTTCCAAATTCTCGTTGCATTTTCCCATGGTTTATCAGCATCGGCTGATTCATAAACGTAGACGCCGTGGTTGATTGCGCTTTCTTTTGCATAATCATTTGCGACCACAATAAGCGATGCATTGTTGTTGCCTTCGAGATCCGCCACAACAGGATATTCCCACAAGGTGTTCGACGAGTTAGCAATCGTTGCTAATACTGCTCCTGTGCGCCCATCAAGAATACGGACTCTCAGAAGATCTTGTACGATAACTTCATCAATGCCATCACCAGTGAAATCGTAAGCCGAGACACCAATTTTACCGCTGTTATAGTCATCATTTGCTACAGACCAAACTTTGCTACCTTGTGCATTATACATATCAACAGCATGATAACCTGCATAGACAATACCAGTGTTTAGGTAATTATCATTAATGCTTTCCCCAACAACAAACTGAACTGCATTAACGTGTTTTTTGAAGGTAAAGATAGGTTTTGGTTTGCTCCAAACATTTAAGCCTACCAGTTGGGTATTGCTTGGGACTGTGTATCGTTCAGTGGTTGCTTTGCTCTTCATGACAGGAACAGCATAAGGAATCGTTTTAGTTTTCCAAACAGGAGCTAGGTAAGAAACTGTTTTGGTATGCCAGCCAAAGAACCAGTAAGAAACTTGTTTTGTTCTCCACTCCAATCCAAGATATGGAACTTCTTTGGTTCGCCACTCTAATGCTGGGTATTTAAAGGCTGAGTCTTTTGAACCTAACGTTATTTTCGAACCATCATTGAGAGTGAATTCCATCTCGAGTACGCCATATGTCCACCACGTTTTATATTTGCCGTAGGTTACATCGACAGAGCGGACTTTGCTTGCATCAATAGTATGCAGTGAACCGCCTTGACCACCCACCATATTACTTGCTGTTGATCCAATAGCGTCAATCAGATCTCCTGAGCGGATTTTAAGTTGGTTGTCATCTGCTATTTTAACTGGATGGCTGTGATGTAAATGGGTATATCCATAAACAGGGGACTTAGCTATTTCATTGGTAGAGTTAGTTGCTGCATTACCAAGGAAATTAGAGATAGCTTGTACACCACCGCCTGGGTTTTCAAGGTTATTAACCTCCCATTTTACTGAGCCGTCATGCTCTAATACGGCAAAGCTACTATTTTGTGCAGAGCCTTTCGAGGCCGGAACTGATACCACAATTTCTGGTTTATTGTCGCTATCTAAGTTGGCAACGGAAGAAAACCAAACCGTATCATTCGCTTGATATTGCCAAGTAAATGAGCCATCGCTTTTATAAAGAGCGCCGTTTGAAAATACTTCTTGGATACCATCGCCATCCGCATCAAAACTGATCGGTGATGGAGCCCACTCTAAACTAAATAGCAAACCAGTATCGTAATTATAAACACCATCGGCAGAGAGAATATCAATTGAACCATCATTGTTTAAATCAGATAGTGAAATTGCGCCAACCGAGCGCCATCCTGAAGCACTCTTCAGGATTTGTTTTTTTATCTGACCTTCATTATCTAATATATTGATGTAAGGGCTGATTGTGCTCGTTGTCACAATTTCAACTACACCATTACCATCAAGATCTGCAACTGCAGGAGAATAGCGAGCATCGGCTATAATGCCACCATTATCATACGACCAAAGCTCAGAACCATCGATACCACTTAGCGCCCTAACTAATCCACCTTGCGTATATTTATTACCTTCAAAAGTAATAACGATAATATCAGCGATATCATTCTCGTCGATTTTTCCATCACCATTATCATCATTTAACTGAGCAACGATAGGTGCCGCCATCACTTGGTTAGACTCAGGTTTAAATGAACTGCCTTGCCAAGACCATTTTAATTGGGTGTTTATCTCACTAGGGCTTGATGCGATTGCAATGTTACTTGCTGTGATACTGCCTATTGACAGTAGCCCGACCGCACATAACGAAAATTTAGAAGTCATTAGGTAACATCTCTCTCAGTATGTTTGTGTAAATTCCGATTTAAATTGATGTTGTTAACCTGTGCTCTACTTCAACGATAGGTATTACGGTAAATGAGTCGAACATGGCACAACACGAGATGGGGAGATTATCAAGACTTAATAAGAGGGATTCAATCTTACATGGCTCTCATAAATGAGAGGTCTTAAAAATGAAACACTCACTAATGAAATACATTGTCAGTTTAACTTTTAGAAGATCACGTACCCAAACCATTGGAACGGTCTGTAGGAGGGTTGTGTTATTGGTTTTAATAAGAATAGTTAACAACAGAATAGCTCTAACCGGTAAGGATATTAAATCAGTGAGCTAAACTGTATGAGAGATGAATAAAAGAAAAAACGCCCAGACAGGGCGCTTTGTTAGGCTTTATTCTGCAACGCGGCGAACTTGAATGATCATTCCCATTAATGGATGGTCTAGATAGTGGGTTTCGTTGCTGCGCATACGGCGTTTTTGGTCCATCCGATAGCTCTTTAAAAACTCTTCCTTTTCCACTGTTGGGGAGATAGCTTCTAGGTTCCCCAGTTGAACCTCGGCATTTTGCTCTTCAGGTGTAATATCTAACTCCAATGGTTTACTTTGGAGCATGATTTCTCGCACACTCGGGGCTTTAAGGTCGAGTGTAGTTTCAGCATAAAGATAGTGCTGCACATAGATTTGTAATTTACCGTCGAGTTCGTAAAGGGGACTCGCGATGTTTTGTTCTAGCACACCGTTTACTGGCGATTCTTCTAGTACGGCTACTTTTTCACTGCCGTCAGTATTGAATTTAGCGGAGTAATCTTTACCCGCCTGAATATGGAAAATCGGCGCGGAAGCTCTGCCTTGATCGCCTTGACGCCAAGCCGTATGCAATAGCACTTCAAAGCCGGCGTGGTTTTTCAGTTTTTGTGCTTGGTCGTTTAGTTGGTAGTCGGAAAAAGGCAGCATTTTCACGCCTTTTTCTTGGCGATAGTTTAAGTCACTAAAACTGCCCGCGCGTTGAATATTGATTTCAGGCAATGAGTTAGGCCACGACTCACTGAGCTTCTCTGCATCAATTGCACGCTTAAAAATGATCACTTCTATGTCAAATTGCCGTTGTGCCAGACTTGGCATCGAAATAAGCAAAAGTAGGAGTGGGATCAGTTTTTTCATTATGGCTCCATCATTTTTTGTGCGTAATTTATGCTCTAGGCATCAGGTTTTGTTGGAATTCGCTGAGCATACTCGACACAAATTGAATTCGTTCACGTCTATCAGCTAATGGTACAGCAAACTTAAACTTAGTTGGCCCTTCCATTGCAAATTTTTTCGGTTGTGATTGCAGAAGTCTAACCAAAAAGACGGGATTAATGTCAGCATCTGGATAGAACTCAATGTAGCCGCCTTTTTCATGCGCTTCGATTTTCTTCACTTTTATACGTGCAGCATCAATTTTGACTTCAGCAACGCCGAGTAAGTTATTTGCAGCATCAGGTAATTTACCAAAGCGATCAATCAACTCGACTTTGAGCTCGGCGAGTTCATCTCGGCTAGCGACACTCGCTATCTGTTTATACATGGAGAGGCGAGTATTTACATCAGGAATGTAATCATCGGGTAATAGCGCTGGCAAACGCATTTCCACTTCGGTTTGTTCACGAAGCAAATCGTCAAGAGAAGGTTCTCTGCCATTTTTTAATGCTTCAACCGCTTGCTCTAGCATCTCCATATAGAGAGTAAAACCAATTGATTGGATCTGACCGCTCTGTTCATCGCCCAATAATTCACCCGCTCCACGGATTTCTAAATCGTGCGTTGCTAGAGTAAAACCGGCTCCAAGATCTTCAAGAGATGCAATCGCTTCTAAACGTTTCACGGCATCTTTAGTGATGGCTTTAGGATGTGGAGTGAGTAAGTAAGCATAAGCTTGATGGTGAGAACGTCCTACTCGGCCACGAAGTTGGTGTAGCTGCGCTAAGCCAAGGTTATCTGCTCGGTCCATAATGATGGTGTTCGCGGTTGGGACATCAATCCCGGTTTCAATGATGGTTGTGCAAACCAATACATTGAATCGTTGGTGATAAAAGTCGTTCATCACTTTTTCCAGCTCACGTTCACGCATTTGTCCATGGGCGACGGTAATTCGAGCTTCAGGGACCAGCTTTTCTAAATCGGCAGCCACTTTGTCGATAGTTTCTACTTGGTTATGTAGAAAATAAACCTGTCCACCGCGCATGATTTCACGTAATACGGCCTCTCGAATCGTATTGTCATCATGTTGGCGTACAAAGGTTTTGATGGCTAATCGTCGTGCGGGTGGTGTGGCGATAATCGATAGATCGCGCATTCCGCTCATCGCCATGTTTAACGTGCGCGGAATCGGCGTTGCCGTTAGCGTGAGAATATCCACATCAGCACGCATCGCTTTCACTTTTTCTTTTTGGCGAACGCCAAAACGGTGTTCTTCATCAACGATCAAAAGACCAAGATCGCTAAATTTTAGCTCGCTGGAAAGCAGTTTATGCGTGCCAACCAAAATGTCGACTTTGCCGTCGGCGACATCTTGTAGTATCTGCTTTTGCTCTTTCGCTGATTTGAAGCGTGATAAAACTTCGACACGGATCGGCAGGTTAGCAAATCGGTCTCGAAAGTTTTCAAAATGCTGCTGCGCGAGTAAGGTTGTCGGCACTAATACGGCCACTTGTTTATTGTTGTCGGTGCAAACAAAGGCGGCGCGCATGGCGACTTCTGTTTTGCCAAATCCAACGTCACCACACACTAATCGGTCCATCGCTTTTTTCTGACACATGTCCGATAGCACGGCGTTGATAGCTGTATTTTGATCATCGGTTTCTTCAAATGGGAAACCTGCTTTAAAGGTCGCGTATTGGCCACGATCCAGAGCGAACTTATAGCCTGGTTTGAGCTCTCGTTTGGCGTAAACATCCAGCAGTTCCGCAGCAACATCACGGATTTTTTCGGCCGCTTTTCGTCGTGCCTTGGTCCATGCTTCACCCCCGAGTTTATGCAATGGTGCACTTTCTTCCGCGCCGCCAGAGTAACGACTAATGAGATTCAATGAAGCGACAGGGACATAAAGTTTGGCTTCGTTTTGATACTCAAGGGTGACGTATTCGGTCATCATGCCACCCGCTTCAAGCGTCTGTAACCCGAGATAACGGCCGATACCATGATCAATATGAACAACGGGTTGTCCTGGTTTGAGTTCGGCTAAGTTACGAATGACAGCGTCACTATTGGTGACTTTACGGTCTTTCTTACGGCGAAGAATGACACGGTCACCGAGTAAATCACTTTCGCAGATGAACGCTAAGTTGGCATTGTTATCGATAAAGCCGTGCTCAGATGCCCCTAATACGAGACATTGTTTTTCTTTTGCTTGGCACGCTTGCTGGAAGGTTTCTTTTTCGATAGGGCGCAGTTTTACGCGTTGCAATAGCTCTAGTAATGCTTCGCGACGGCCTTCTGATTCGACGGAAAAAATGATTTTCCCAGTGAAACTTTCACTAAATTGCCGGATGGCGGCTAAAGGCTCTTTATTTTGATGCATGACCGCCAAGTCGGGTAATGCACTGACCGTTAAATTGATCCGCCCTTGCTTTTCTGAAATCGGTTCTACACTGAGTTGGAGCTGAGCCACGTTTTTGAAAAGACTGAAAAGCTCATCTTTTTTAAGCCACAATTCATGAGGCGGCAGTAACGGGCGAAGAGGGTCAACTTTACGCTGCTGGTAACGATATTCGACGTCGGTTAAAAACTGGTCAATCGCTGTTTCGATATTTCCTACGACAATTAGTTGGCTTTCTGGCGCGATATAATCAAACAAGGTTTCGGTGTGTTCAAAAAATAGCGGTTGCCAGTATTCAATACCGGCTGGCCAAATCCCCTTTGAGACTTGCATATAGACAGATTCTGGTTCACGACGCGCTTCAAATCGTTGACGCCAGCGGGTGCGAAAATCTTCAATCGCACTTTCTGTGGTGGGAAATTCATGAGCAGGTAGCAAGCGTATCTCACTGATCTCTTCAATTGAGCGTTGATTCTCAGGATCGAAGGTGCGTATGGTGTCGATTTCATCATCAAAAAAATCAATGCGATAAGGATCGCTGCTGCCCATTGGAAATAAATCAAGAATCGAACCTCGGCTGGCGTACTCGCCTGGGCCAAACACTTGATCAACATGACGATAGCCCGATTTTTCCAGCTGAAGACGCAGTTTATCTAAGGAAAACTGATCGCCAGTTTTAAACATCAGGGTATGCTGTAGCAGAAATTCTCGCGGCGTCTGACGCTGCAATATGGTGCTCACTGGCACAATGGTAATGCCTGTTTTCAAGCTCGGTAATTGATACAGGCGCGCGATGCGATCAGAAATGATCTCTTGATGAGGCGAAAAACTATCATAAGGCAAAGTTTCCCAATCAGGAAACAGCGCCACTTCGGCGTCACTAAACTGCTCAATTTCGTGCTGCAGCTTTAAGGCGGTTTGAGGATCAGGTACAGCCAGTAAAGTGTGGCTATTATGCTGGTTGGCCAGCTCTGCAATTGCCAACGCAAGGCTTGCACCACGTAGGTTACCAATGTGTTTTTTGTCGCCCGCGCCAGCAGGTTTAATCAGAGTCAGTAAAGAGTGTGTAGTCATGAGAACGCTTATGGTTTATTTCGGTCTAAAGAGCGTTGACGCAGCAATTTTTGCTGCTGGTACAGTGCGGCTTTAATCAAGAGATCTTGGTCAGTATCTCGCAGTAAATCGTATTTCATCGTGATGAGATAGTGTTGCTCGTCCGCTTGGCAATCAATCACCGAACTATAGCAATAAATAGCGGCTGCAGGGTGGTCCAAAAACAGTTTACAGCGGGCTTGGGTACCAATCTCTAGTGCGTTTGGATAACGAAGAGAGAAGCGACTGGCGCCAAATGTGCTGGTGATGAAGCGTGAATGTGGCTCATCTTGCTGTGATAACATAAAGGTCAGCAACAAATTCAGTTTCGAATTTTGAGTATCAAGTAACTGAACGACGTGCTTGAAATCACTATTTTTCAGTTCTAGTCGTGCACTTTCGGTGAGTGCATCCAACTGGCTAAACTCACTGGCCACAATAAATGGGGCAGGAATCTCCGCTTCAAATATTGATTGGGAAGGTAGCATAAATGTGCTGTCTAAAAGTTCAATATTGGTTGTCAGTCCATAGTGAACCGTAAAAAATTCTTGCTCGGTCATAAAGGCATCCTTCTCATCGCTTTGTTGATTATCGTCATACCGGCGAACTAATCAAGGTATGTCCTTGTTATCGAGTCTATTTAACCGATTTTTGGCAAATTAAAGCTACAACCTTCCACCGTTTCTCGTTACAGTACTGAGCATCACTTTTAGGCGGTTTTTCTTATGTTTCATCCTATTTCGGCGTTCATCGGCTTGCGTTATTTACGTGGGCGATCCGGTGATAGATTCAGTCGATTTGTCTCTTATATGTCTACGGCGGGGATAACCATTGGCGTGATGTCACTGGTGACGGTGCTTTCGGTCATGAATGGTTTTGAATCCCAGCTCAAAAATAGAATTTTAGGTGTGTTGCCTCAGGCTGTAGTTTCGCAAAATGGCGATCGCACTTTGCTCACGCAAGATGTGCCTCAATTCATTAGCCAGCTCTCTAGCGCCAGAGCGGCTGAACCGATTGTACGCAGTGAAGCGGTTGTTCAAAGCTCATCGCAACTGGCCGCAGGTTTGTTGATGGGAATTGAACCGAATCAACATGATCCGATTGCGGCGCACTTGATTGCGGGTCAAGTGAGTGCGCTCAAGCCGGGCGAATATCAACTCTTCCTTGGCCATTCATTGGCGCGGGCGCTCAACGTGACAATTGGCGATAAAGTGCGTTTGATGGTCACTTCAGCTAGCCAATTTACCCCCTTAGGTCGTATTCCTGCGCAGCGTAATTTTACAGTCGCAGGCATCTTCAATACGGGGTCTGATGTGGATGGACAGCTGATGCTGACGCACATCAAAGATGCAGCGCGATTGCTTCGTTTACCATCAAATACTGTGTCGGGATGGCGGCTCTTTTTTGATGATCCTTTTGTGGTTGCAGACCTAGCTAGCGCACCTTTACCTGAGGGATGGCAATGGAGTGACTGGCGAGATCAGCGTGGCGAGTTGTTCCAAGCTGTTCGCATGGAAAAAAATATGATGGGTTTGATGCTTGGGTTGATTGTTGGCGTGGCGGCTTTCAATATCATTTCCGCGTTGATCATGGTGGTGATGGAAAAACAAGCTGAGGTCGCGATTTTGAAAACGCAAGGCATGACAGATCAACAAGTACTGGCCATTTTTATGGTTCAAGGCGCGAGTAGTGGAGTGATTGGTTCGCTTGTCGGTGGTGTGTTAGGCGTATTGCTGGCGGATAACCTCAATGGATTATTAGAAAGCATGGGGGTTGCGCTGTTCTCTGTGGGGGGAACGCTGCCCGTAGTGATTAACCCCATGCAAATTATGTTGGTGGTGATAGCGGCCATCACGCTCAGCTTATTCGCGACACTGTTTCCTTCCTACCGCGCGTCATCCGTAAAACCTGCCGAGGCTTTAAGATATGAATAACCTTTTACAATGCCATAACGTATGCAAAACCTACCAAGAAGGGGAGCTACGGACTCAAGTGCTAAAAGGCGTCAGTTTTGGCATTCAAGCGGGGGAGTTAGTCTCAATTATTGGGACTTCTGGATCTGGGAAAAGTACGTTATTACACATTCTGGGTGCACTAGATGAGGCAACCGAAGGTTCAGTGTCGTTTCTAGGTCAGGATTTATCGAGCTTAAGCTCCAATAAACAAGCGAACATTCGCAATCAACATTTGGGTTTTGTGTACCAGTTCCACCATTTATTAGCCGATTTCACCGCTCTTGAGAATGTGGCCATGCCGTTGCTTATTGGTGGCCAAAAAGTATCGCGTGCTAAACAGGCCGCGCAAGCATTGTTAGAAAAAGTGGGGTTGGGACATCGTTTATCTCATCGACCTTCTGAGCTCTCTGGTGGAGAGCGGCAACGGGTAGCGATTGCGCGAGCGCTTGTCAATCAACCCGATTTGGTGTTAGCCGATGAGCCTACGGGCAACCTTGATCACAAAACGGCGCTAGCGATTTATGATTTGATGCGTCAAATGAATCAAGAGTTTGGCACGGCATTTTTAGTGGTAACGCATGATAGCGAACTTGCTGAAAAAATGGACAGACAGATGCACATGCAAGATGGTTTGCTGATTAATGTGGAGGCACCGTAGATGTTCACCTCGCTCTCTTTAGTGATTGGTCGGCGTTTTAGTCTGGCAAAGCAGCGTAATAAAATGGTGTCGTTTATCTCGCTCTCTTCCATTATCGGTATCGCCGTGGGCGTTGCGGTGATCATCGTGGGCTTGTCGGCGATGAATGGTTTTGAGAGAGAGCTGCAGAATCGCGTGTTATCTGTCATTGCACACGGAGAGTTTGAAGGGGTTCAACAACCCATCGCAAACTGGTCGTCATTAGTCAAGCAAGCCGTGCAGCATCCAAAAGTGGAAGCGGCCGCTCCTTATGTAAAATTGACGGCGCTGGCAGAGAAAGGCGCGCAACTGAAAGCGATTGAGGTGCGCGGAATTGATCCGCAAATGGAGCGCGCCGTGTCGCGTTTATCTCAATTTGTCTCTTCCGATGCATGGCAAGGTTTTGTCGCAGGTCAGCAACAGGTCATTTTAGGCAAAGGAGTGGCGGATAAATTGGGCGCGGCAGTCGGTGACTATGTCACTTTGATGATCCCCTCTGCGAATGAGAGCGCTAAAGTTCAAGCGCCAAAGCGCGTGCGCGTCAAGGTCTCAGGGCTTTTGGAGCTCAATGGCCAAATTGACCACAGCCTTGCATTAGTGCCATTGGCAGATGCACAAGCTTACGCCAAATTAGGAGAGCGAGTGACGGGCGTTGCTATCAAGGTCTCAGAGGTATTAAATGCAACTCAAATTGTAAGAGAGGTCGGCAATACGCTTGATCAATACGTCTATCTACGCAGTTGGCAGCAAAAATTTGGCTTTTTGTACCGTGATATTCAGCTGGTCAGAACCATTATGTATTTGGTGATGGTGCTGGTGATTGGTGTGGCGAGCTTCAACATCGTTTCAACACTTATGATGGCGGTCAAAGATCGTGCGGCTGAAATCGCCATTTTGCGCACTATGGGCGCGACCGATGGATTAGTAAAACGAATTTTTGTCTGGCAGGGTGTTTTCTCTGGTGTATTAGGCAGTGTGATAGGTGGCGTGTTAGGTGTGTTGATTGCGTGGAATTTAACAGCGTTAATCAAAGGATTAGAACGGTTAGTCGGCCATCAGTTTTTGTCTGGTGATATCTATTTTGTCGACTTTTTGCCATCACAAGTGAACCTATCGGATGTGGTGCTTGTCTCTTCGACGGCGATTGTGTTGAGCCTATTAGCTACTTGGTATCCGGCCTCTAGGGCCAGTCAACTGAATCCGGCGTCTGTGCTTAGCGCTAAATAATCTCAACTCGGATTCTTTTCGTTCATCAGCATTGAGCTATTTTTAGCAAACAAAAAGGACCATTTGGTCCTTTTTCAACATCATGCGACATCGTTTTACATGCTCAGTTGTATAGCCAGTCTCAATCTCTTGAAGCTTTTATCTCGCTTGGCGCTTTTGCCAGCTTCTTACGACAGAATAGCGCCATAAACCGTGAATGCCGAAGTAGCCGATTATGGCGGAGATCACTCCGCACATCATGCAACCCAAAAGGAATGGCGGACCAATGGTACTCATTTGTTGCATGATAAAATGCCAAGAGAGTTCAAAGTGAAATGGTTGTGGTGGTGTTTGCATTACCCATGCGCCAAGCTTGTAGGCGAAGTAGAACAGCACTGGCATGGTGATGGGGTTGCTAATCCAGACCAAGGCTACAGAGAGCGGTAAATTGACGCCGCACATAATGGCAAGGCCAGCGGACATGATCATTTGACTCGGAAGTGGAACAAAAGCCATGAACAAACCTACGGCGAAGGCGCCCGCTGCTGAGCGGCGGTTCAAACACCATAAATTGGGGTTGTACAGCACATTGCCAAAAATTTTTAATGCCTTCTGACGCTTAATCACTTCATGGTTAGGCATAAAACGTTTGATGAACTTTCTTGGCATCGTGACATGACTCTCTTATCTAATTACTGGACCCTAGCTTCGTTTTCGCTAACCGCCATTTCTGCTTCTTATTGGCCTTGGATGCCAGATTGGAAATGGAGTATGCCTCTATTCGCCATTCTTATACTCTCTGTCGGTTATAGAAAACTGCGCTTTCTCTCAGGAGTAACAATGGCTTTAGTGGTCATTGTGATCAGCGGGAACTTATTACGTGAGCAGTCCAACACTATTTTTCAGACAGGTTCGAATATTACCATAAACGGGCAGGTTAACAGCTTTTTTAGACAAATTACTCATGGTTATGAAGGAACAATTTCGATTCGATCAATCAATGGTCAAACCTTAGGCATTTTTTTGCGGCCCAAGGTGCGATTAATTGCTCCTTTACCGTTGAAGTATGGTGACGTGGCTGAATTCTCCATCACAGTAAAACCTATCTTTGGTCGGTTAAATGAGACCGGGTTTGATGCAGAGGCGTACTCTTTGAGCCAAGGTATTGTGGCTCGTGCAACGGTTAATAATGGACAGTCTTATCGCATTGAATCATTACCAGAATGGCGAGCACAATGGTACCAGAAGATCAAAACCTGGCTCGCTGATGATCCCAATCTTGGTATTTTAATGGCGCTTACGTTTGGTGAGCGCAGTGATATTTCAACGGCACAGTGGCAAGCATTACGAGACAGTGGGCTGATTCATTTGGTCGCCATTTCTGGTCTGCACATTGGCATCGCGTTTGGTTTTGGTTATAGCCTTGGGCTCGTATTGATGCGTTTGCATCATCGCATGGGGTGGTCGCCATTCGTCGTAGGAAGCTTGTGCGCACTAGGCTATGCTTGGTTGGCTGGCTTTACCTTGCCCACTCAACGCGCGCTCATCATGTGTTTGCTCAATGTGGCGATGATTGTCCTCAATGTCCGTATCAATACGTTGCAGCGACTGCTTATGACGTTATCGGCGGTGCTGCTTATCGATCCTTTTGCTGCGTTATCCAGTAGCTTTTGGATGTCCTTTATTGCTGTCTCAGTGGTGTTCTACCAACTTTCTCTACCTCAAACTCAGCGATTTTTTTTATGGCGTTTATTGACGATGCAGATTGGGTTAGTGCTGTGTATGCTTCCGGTAACTGCTTATTTTTTCGGTGGAGTCAGTACCAGTGCGGCGCTCTATAACTTAGTGTTTATTCCTTGGTTCAGTTTTGTGGTGGTTCCGGCGATCTTTGTGGCTTTAGTGTGTACGGTTTTGACTTTTGATGGCGCACCTATGGTGTGGCATTGGGTGGCCAAATTACTCATTCCAGTTGATTGGTCAATACATTATTCAAGCCTCAGTTGGTTTCCTATTTCTGGGGCTGTTTTGGCTCTGTTGAGCAGTGCTCTGTTGCTGTTTGTGTTTTCACCGTTGATCTCGCGTTTTGCACTTGCGGTTTACAGCCTCATTGTGATGGTTTCTTGGCTCACCATTCCGATAAAAACAGGTTGGCGGATTGATGTGTTAGATGTTGGGCATGGGTTGGCGGTGTTGATCGAAAAAGAAGGACGCTACGTGCTTTATGATACTGGTGCAAGTTGGCAAGGCGGTGATCACATCCAGGCAACAGTTGCCCCCGTGTTAAACAAACGGGGAGCTACGCAATTAGACGGGTTGATTTTGAGTCACTTGGATAACGACCATGCAGGTGGAAGAGCGGAAGTTGAGCGTGTTTGGCAGCCCAAATGGAAACGTGCTAGTCAAACGATAGCGGGTTACCAACCTTGTATTGCTGGCGAACAATGGCAGTGGCAACAACTCTCTTTTGATGTTATCTGGCCACCAAAAACTGTAGCGCGGGCTTACAATCCTCACTCTTGCGTGATTCGAATCTTTGACCAAAATACCGGTTTTTCAGTGCTTTTACCCGGGGATGTGGATGCTATGAGTGAGTGGTTACTTGCGCGAACAGAGCGATCCTTACAAAGTCATATCCTGCTTGTACCACACCACGGTAGTAGGACATCTTCTACTGTTGCTTTGATTAGTAAGGTGAATCCTGAGGTCGCTATTGCCTCGCTCGCCAAAGGCGGACGCTGGCAATTACCTTCCGCACAGGTTGTTCAACGCTACCAACAACATGGAGCAAACTGGTTGGATACGGGTGAAGCAGGGCAAATTAGCGTTATTTTTGGCATGCAGAATTATCAAGTTAGCAGCTTGCGTATCTCTCACTCTCAGGCTTGGTATAGGCAGATGCTCCGTAACGAGGTAGAATGAGCGCAATATTTTCTTAAAAACAAAGCATTTCTATGTCACTCAATACTGACGAAACCACTTGGCAAACCTTCAAACGCCTGTGGACTTATATCCGCCTATATAAATCTGGCCTAGCAGTTGCGGTTGTCGCATTGATTATCAATGCGGTCTCTGACACCTATATGGTGTCATTACTTAAGCCTCTTCTAGATGAAGGATTTGGTAATGCGGAATCCGATTTTTTGCGAGTGCTGCCTTTTATTATTTTGGGGATGATGGCGCTACGTGGTTTAAGTGGCTTTGTCTCCTCGTACTGCTTGAGCTGGGTTTCTGGCAATGTTGTGATGTTGATGCGTCGAAAAATCTTCAATCAATTCATGCACATGCCTGTCAGTTTTTTTGATAGAGAATCAACGGGTGGTCTATTATCACGTATCACCTATGATTCAGAGCAAGTGGCTGGGGCGACCAGTCGTGCATTGGTCAGCATTGTTCGCGAAGGTGCGAGTATCATCGGCCTATTGACCTTGATGTTTTGGAATAGCTGGCAGTTATCTTTGGTATTAATCGTGGTTGCGCCAGTGGTTGCGATGGGGATTGGCATTGTCTCTAAACGTTTTCGCAAGATATCAAAAGGGATGCAGACCACCATGGGTGATGTGACCTCTTCAGCAGAGCAGATGCTAAAAGGGCACAAAGTCGTACTGAGCTATGGTGGACAAGACGTAGAGCGTAAACGTTTTGACCATGTCAGCAATCAAATGCGTCAACAAACAATGAAGCTGGTTGCGGCGCAGTCCACTGCTGACCCTATTATTCAAATGATTGCTTCTTTAGCACTTGTCACTGTGCTGTTTTTAGCCAGCGTTGATTCTATCCGTGCCGAATTAACACCAGGTACTTTTACGGTGGTGTTCTCGGCAATGTTTGGCTTGATGCGACCACTGAAAGCGTTAACGAGTGTTACCTCCGATTTCCAACGTGGTATGGCGGCCAGCCAAACATTATTTGAGCTGATTGATTTAGAAACCGAGCGCGACACTGGCCAGTTTGAAGCCGAAAAAGTACGTGGTGACGTTAGAGTTCAGGATGTGACCTTTACTTATCAAGGTAAAGAAAAACCAGCGCTGTCTCATGTGAGCTTTGAGATTCCTCAAGGTAAAACGGTCGCGCTTGTTGGGCGTTCCGGCTCAGGGAAAAGTACTATCGCGAGCCTCTTGACTCGTTTTTATGATGTCGATTCAGGTGCTATCTATCTAGATGATCATGATATTCGCGATTATAAACTGAAGAACTTGCGCACCCACTTTGCGCTGGTTTCGCAAAATGTTCACCTCTTCAACGATACCATTGCCAATAATATTGCTTACGCGGCAGAAAATGAGTATACGCGTGAGCAAATTGAGCACGCGGCTAGGCTTGCTCATGCCATGGAGTTTATCAATAACATGCCTGATGGCTTGGATACCATGATTGGTGAGAATGGAGCCAGTTTATCGGGTGGTCAACGTCAACGAGTAGCGATTGCACGAGCGTTATTACGTGATGCACCCGTACTTATCCTAGATGAGGCGACTTCTGCGTTGGATACAGAATCTGAGAGAGCGATTCAATCAGCACTTGAAGAGCTACAAAAGAATAAAACGGTATTGGTCATTGCGCACCGCTTGTCGACGATTGAAGAAGCCGATGAAATTCTAGTGGTCGATGAGGGTGAAATTATCGAACGTGGTCATCATGCTCAGTTAATTGCACAAGATGGGGCGTATGCCCAACTACATCGAATTCAATTTGGTGACTAATCAGTGATTGAAAAAATCTGGTTCGGACATCACCCAGCGTGTTTTTTGTTGTGGCCACTGTTGTGGCCACTGTTGTGGCCACTGAGTGTCTTGTTTCTGTTGGTCAGTCAAGCACGTAAGCGAGCATTCCAAGCGAACAAAAAAGAGCGCTATAAGGCTCCCGTTCCTGTGGTGGTGGTGGGTAATATTACGGCGGGTGGTAATGGTAAAACACCGTTGGTTGTATGGTTAGTGGAAGCTTTACAAGAACAAGGTTTCAAACCAGGAGTTGTTTCGCGTGGGTATGGTGGTAAAGCTCCGATTTATCCATTAGTGCTGCAAAGTGACACGCCAACCACTCACTGCGGTGACGAACCTAAATTGATTCACCAGCGCACGGGTGCTCCGGTTGCTGTTGCACCAAAGCGCTCACAAGCAGTGCAAGCCCTGCTTCCGTTGGGTGTTGATGTGATCATCACTGACGATGGCCTTCAGCACTATGCATTGGAGCGTGATCTCGAATTTGCAGTCGTGGACGGCGTTCGTCGCTTCGGTAATGAGCAGTTCATGCCTTTAGGTCCGTTAAGAGAGCCACTCTCTCGGTTAGCGGAAGTTGATTTTATTGTGACTAATGGCGGTCAAGCTCAATATGGCGAATTGGCTATGCACCTTTCACCTAGCTTAGCCGTTAACTTAGTGACAGGTCAGCAAGCGCCAGTGAGCCAGTTAGCTGCATTAGTGGCTTTTGCTGGCATTGGTTATCCCACGCGCTTTTTCAATACATTAGAAGCTTTAGGTGCAAAGACGGTATTGACCCAAGGTTTTGCGGATCACCGAGAGTATCAATATTCAGAATTAGAGGCGCTTGCGCAACATGGAGCAAACGTCATCATGACAGAAAAAGACGCAGTGAAATGTGCGGCCTTTGCACAAGAAAACTGGTGGTATCTTCCCGTTTCTGCGCAATTTAGTTCGCCAGATGAAAGGCGTATTTTGGACAAAATAAAAGAGGTAATGGAGTCATATGGATCACCGTCTGCTTGAAATTGTAGCTTGCCCTGTATGTAAAAGTAAGTTGACTTATGATAAAGAAAATCAAGAGCTTATTTGTAAGTTAGATCGTTTGGCCTACCCAATAAAAGAAGGGATTCCTGTGTTGCTTGAGCCAGAAGCGCGCAGCATGACGATGGATGAGGGACGATAATGGCTTTCACCGTTGTTATCCCTGCTCGTTATCAGTCAACTCGCTTACCTGGCAAACCTTTGGCCGATATCGGCGGTAAACCCATGATTCAGTGGGTTTATGAGCAAGCGTTACAATCGGGAGCTGAGCAGGTCGTTATTGCTACTGATGATGCTCGTGTTGAAGCGGCTGTCCATGCGTTTGGTGGCAATGTTTGTATGACATCATCACATCACGAGTCCGGTACTGAGCGTTTAGCCGAAGTGGTGAAATTAATGGGCATTGCCGATCACCACATTATTGTTAACGTACAAGGTGACGAGCCACTCATTCCACCGAGCATCATCAAGCAGGTCGCTAACAATTTAGCCAACAGTAGCGCGCCGATGGCGACTTTAGCGGTTGAAATTACTGATCAAGCTGAAGTGTTTAACCCTAACGCGGTTAAAGTGGTAACAGATCAAGAGGGTTACGCGCTGTATTTCAGCCGTGCGACAATTCCTTGGGATAGAGACAATTTTGCAGCTGGTGGTCAAACGGTGATTCAGCCATTGCTACGTCATATTGGTATTTACGCTTATCGGGCTGGTTTCATCAATACTTATATCAACTGGCAACCCAGTGTACTTGAGAAAATGGAGTGTTTAGAGCAGCTTCGAGTACTGTGGTATGGTGAAAAAATTCACGTTGCCGTTGCTAAAGAAGCACCACCTGCAGGGGTAGATACACCAGAAGATTTAGAGTTAGTGAGAGCGATAGTAAGCCAACGTTAGCTAAAAAAGGAGCAATTATGCTCCTTTTTATCACCGAGTTAATTACGGTTTTATGCGTGCCATGACCTGATCTTTTACGATGAAGTGATGATAAAGAGCCGCTGCGATATGACCACCGATAACAGTCAATACAATCACCTGCATTACTTCGCCGTGTAAAGTTTTCCCTATGTTATAAAGCCAATCACTCTTACCTATCAATGAGGGAATAGCATCGCCTGCCAGAGTTAATGTCCGACCTTTTCCTGCAAAACGAAGATAACCACTGATTGGAACAAGCAATGTAAGGAGGTAAAGGGCAGCATGCGCTCCATATAGCAGCTTCTGCATAAGGTCACTTTCATACACTGGCGCTGGTGCTGTTGTGCTTAGTTTTACGGCTAAACGAATCATCGATAATCCAAAAACAGCGACTCCAAACCATGCATGTAAGTTCAGCCATAACACTCGCATTTCGCTACCTTTATCGGAGAATGAACGAAATGAATCGCTTAAAAACAGCAATACGAACAGTAATGCTATAACCCAGTGTATAGCGATGATGATTTTGTTGTGCTTCATTAGTCAAATACCCTTATAAATATTAGTGATTTTATTTAAGCAAATATTTAATGAATGAAATGTGAACAAAGCTGTAAGGATGTATTACAAATATTTTTTTAATAAAAAATGCGCAACGAATGAGGTCGCGCATTATGAAGTCGATATTTAAGGTAACGACTTGTTCTTATGTGTCACGTTCGCCGTGTGGTGGGCAAGTCGCTAAAATTTCACGTCGGCCACTCTCTTTGACTTCCTCTAAAATGACATCAAACCCCCATAAACGGTAAAGGTGTTTTAGTACCTCATGACAGCTTTGATCTAAAGGAATTCTATCGTGTGGAACGTGTTGAAGCGTCAGTGAACGATCACCACGTACATCCACGTTATAAACTTGAATATTCGGTTCTAAATTACTGAGATTGTACTGTGCCGCAAGCTTTTCACGGATGGCGTGATAGCCAATATCATCGTGAATGGCACTAACTTCAATAAAATTCTTGCGATCGTCATCCACAATGGCAAACAGCTTGAAATCGCGCATTACTTTAGGTGAAAGATACTGGCTAATGAAGCTCTCGTCCTTAAAGTTGTGCATAGCAAAATGAAGCGCATCTAACCATTCTGTGCCAGCAAGCTCAGGAAACCATTCCCTGTCTTCATCGGTTGGCTCTTCACAAATACGTTTAATATCTCGGAACATAGCAAAGCCAAGTGCATATGGATTGATGCCACTAAAATAGGGGCTGTTGTAAGAAGGTTGTGCGACGACACTGGTGTGGCTGTGTAGAAACTCAAGAATGAATTTCTCAGAAACAAAACCTTCATCATAAAGGTGATTCAAGATAGTGTAGTGCCAGAATGTGGCCCAGCCTTCATTCATCACTTGCGTCTGTTTTTGTGGGTAAAAATATTGGCTTATTTTCCTCACAATACGAACGATCTCCCGTTGCCATGGCTCAAGCAGTGGCGCATGTTTCTCAATGAAATAAAGAATGTTTTCTTGTGGCTCACTTGGAAAACGAACTTTAAGATCTTCTTCTTTGGTTTTTGCTTTGGGCACGGTGCGCCACAGTTCATTAACTTGTGATTGTAGATAAGCTTCGCGCTCTTCTTGACGTGCTTTTTCTTCTGCTATCGATATTTTTTCAGGTCGTTTATAGCGGTCAACACCATAATTCATTAACGCATGGCATGAGTCGAGCAGCGATTCGACTTCGGGTACGCCATATTTTTCTTCGCATTCTGAAATGTAGTTTTTGGCAAACAAGAGATAGTCAATGATAGAGCTCGCATCCGTCCAAGTTTGGAAAAGGTAGTTGCCTTTGAAAAACGAGTTGTGTCCATAGCAAGCGTGCGCCATCACTAAGGCTTGCATGGTGACGGTGTTTTCTTCCATCAAATAGGCAATGCATGGGTCTGAGTTAATCACGATCTCATACGCGAGCCCCATTTGGCCATGTTTGTAACCTTGTTCCGTTTGAATAAATTTTTTGCCAAATGACCAGTGGCTGTAATTAATCGGCATGCCAATGCTGGAGTAGGCATCCATCATCTGCTCGGAGGTAATAACTTCAATTTGATTAGGGTAAGTATCGAGACGATAAAACTCAGCTACCCGGCGTATTTCAGTATGGTATTTCTCCAAAAGCTCAAACGTCCAGTCAGGTCCGTCTGGTAACAATTTGCTCTTGCGTTTTGAAGTGCCTTTCGCTTTTGTTGTCATTAGTATGCCTCCCTAAGCTGTTTCCTTTTGGAATAGCTCCCTAAATACAGGGAATATGTCATCCACGGTGCGAATGTTTTTAATCGCAAAATTGCCAAATGAGGGTTGTAATTTTTCGTACTCGTGCCACAAGGTTTGGTGTGAGCGACGAGTGATTTCAATATAAGCGTAATACTGGCAATATGGCAGAAGCTTATTGGTGAGGAGTTCTTTACAACGAGGCGAATCATCAGCCCAGTTATCACCATCGGATGCTTGAGCTGCGTAGATATTCCATTCGCCGAGAGGGTAGCGTTGTTCAATGATTTCATGCATTAATTTCAGTGCGCTAGAAACAATCGTGCCGCCGGTCTCTTGAGAGTAGAAGAACTCGTGCTCATCCACCTCTTTGGCTTGCGTATGGTGACGAATAAACACCACTTCGACATTTTCATAAGTGCGAGTTAAAAATAGATACAGCAACACGTAAAAACGTTTGGCAATATCTTTAGTCGCTTGATCCATTGAACCCGACACATCCATTAAGCAGAACATAACAGCTTGGCTCGATGGAATGGGGCGCTTTTCAAAGTTTTTGAAACGCAGGTCAAACGTATCAATAAACGGCACACTTTCAATTTTTTTACGCAACGCTTCGATTTCTTGTTTAAGTCGCTTCTCTTCTAATACTTGAGCGGGCTCTCTATTTTGAATGCGCAGTAACTCTTCTTCTAATTCCCCCATTAAACGACGTTTTCCCGCTGTCATTGCGGTGCGGCGAGCTAGTGATTGTTGCAAAGAGCGAACTACAGCAATGTTCGACGGTACACCTGCCGTTTTGAAACCTGCGCGATGAGTTTTCCATTCTGTAATCTTATTGATTTGATTTTTTTCTAGATTAGGCAATTCCAGATCTTCAAACAGTAGATCAAGATATTCATCTTTAGAGATTTGGAAAATAAATTCATCTTGGCCTTCGCCATCAGCACTCGCATCACCTTGTCCTGAACCATTGCCTTGTCCGCCACCTTTAGGTCTCTCAATTTTATCACCAGTAACAAACTGGTCATTACCCGGGTGAACTCGTTCTTTTAGGCCGCCTTTTCCTTGATGAAACACGGGTTCTTTGATGTCGTGATTTGGGATCGACACATCTTCGCCAGACTCGGTGTTGGTGATGGAGCGACGATTCACTGCGTCTGCAACAGATTCTTTGATCTGCTCTTTATGACGGCGTAAAAAGCGTTGTCTATTGACCGCGCTTTTGTTTTTACCGTTCAATCTTCTATCGATAAATTGCGCCATGAGTATCCCCTTGAAAACGTCACCTTTACGTTAGCCATTGTTCGTATGGCTAACGCATGTACAGGTTTTGGTTTGCTTGAAGTTAAGAAGATTTACGGACGCGTAAATACCACTCAGACAACAGCCTTACTTGTTTTTCTGTATAACCTTTCTCCATCATACGAGCGACAAAATCGTCGTGTTTTTTCTGATCATCAGATGAGGTTTTGGCATTAAAAGAGATAACAGGAAGTAGCTCTTCGGTATTTGAGAACATTTTTTTCTCAATGACGGTACGCAGTTTTTCGTAACTGGTCCAAACCGGATTTTGTCCATTGTTGTGCGCTTTCGCACGCAGTACAAAATTGACGATTTCATTTCGGAAATCTTTCGGGTTACTAATGCCTGCTGTTTTCTCGATTTTTTCTAACTCGTTATTGAGCGATGAACGATCGAAAAGTTGGCCAGTTTCAGGATCACGATACTCTTGGTCTTGGATCCAGAAATCAGCATAAGTAACGTAGCGGTCAAAAATATTTTGACCGTATTCAGAATAAGATTCCAAATAAGCCGTTTGAATCTCTTTACCAATGAACTCGACATAACGAGGCACTAAGTAGCCTTTTAAAAACTCCATATATCGTTCAGCGATTTCTTGAGGGAACTGCTCGCGTTCAACTTGCTGTTCGATGACATAGAACAGATGAACGGGGTTAGCCGCAACTTCCGTTTGGTCAAAGTTGAATACGCGCGACAGTATTTTAAAGGCAAAGCGAGTCGATAAACCGGACATACCTTCGTCAACACCTGCGTAGTCACGATACTCTTGATAGCTTTTTGCTTTTGGATCGGTATCTTTTAGCGTTTCACCATCGTAGACGCGCATTTTGGAGAATAGTGACGAGTTTTCCGGCACTTTTAGGCGCGAGAGGATACTAAATTGACCAAGTAATTCTAGTGTGCTTGGTGAGCATGGCGCTTTGGATAGTTCACTGTGTTCAAGCAGTTTTTGGTAAATTTTCACTTCTTCCGAGACGCGTAAACAGTAAGGGACTTTAACGATATAAACCCGGTCCAAAAACGCTTCGTTGTTTTTGTTGTTACGGAATGTCTGCCACTCTGATTCGTTTGAGTGCGCTAAAATCATGCCATCAAAGGGTAGGGCGGATAACCCTTCTGTTCCGTTGAAGTTTCCTTCTTGCGTGGCGGTTAAGAGTGGGTGAAGCACCTTAATTGGCGCTTTGAACATCTCAACAAACTCCATTAACCCTTGGTTGGCTTTACAGAGTGCACCGGAATAGCTATATGCATCGGGGTCATCTTGCGAGAAATGCTCGAGTTTTCGAATATCCACTTTCCCAACCAGTGACGAAATGTCTTGGTTGTTTTCATCACCGGGTTCTGTTTTTGCGACGGCAATTTGATCGAGAATTGAAGGTCGTACTTTGACGACTTTGAATTTGGAAATATCGCCACCAAACTCGTGTAAGCGTTTGGCCGCCCAAGGTGATGTAATTGAGCGTAAATAGCGTTTTTCTATCCCATATTCCTGCTTGAGGATTTCGCCATCTTCAACCACATCAAACAGACAAAATGGGTGGTCATTGACTGGGCTACGAACGCCATTTGCAGACAAAACATAAATAGGCATTTGTTGCATTAAAGCTTTGAGTTTCTCCGCCAGTGAAGATTTACCGCCACCAACTGGACCGAGTAGATAGAGAATTTGTTTTCTTTCTTCTAAACCTTGGGCAGCGTGTTTGAGGTAGGAAACAATCTGTTCTATGGCTTCTTCCATGCCATAGAAATCCTCAAAAGTTTTATAACGAGAAATCACCCGGTTAGAGAAAATGCGACTCAATCGGGGGTGTTTTGCTGTGTCTATCAGCTCAGGCTCACCAATCGCCATTAACAGCCGCTCTGCTGCATTGGCATAAGCACTTTTATCTTCTTTACACAGAGCTAAAAACTCTTGCAGTGATAGCTCTTCATCCTTGGCGGCTTCATAGCGTGCCTGAAAGTGGTCAAAAATACTCATAGTGAATTCCCCTCTGAAAACTGTCTAACTGACAACACCGCTTAAAAACACAAATTAATAACAATTTAAGACTAGTCCGAGTTTGACAATTTTGCTTAACAATTATGTGTTTATTTAAATTTCGTGACAGTAATAACGTCGAGCAGGTTGAACTATTTAGTGTGTGAATATCAAGAGTTCGAGGGATAAGTTGGTGTTGGAGTTAATAACTGCGAGGGGGAATGTAAAAAAGACGCAGTGTCTGCGTCTTTTCATTGTCACCGCTAAACCACCGCCTTGGGCGGTGGTGATTGAACCTTGGGGCTATTGCCCGCAGAAGTGCCCATGTTAGAAGTAAACCTCTTATTCACCACAAGTAAGAGGAAACAAAAAACATGGGCGACTACAGAAGTTCATCACATGTCCATTGGCGTTGTAAATACCACATAGTTTGGACGCCGAAATACAGATTCAAGATCCTGAAAGGGAATGTAGGTAAGGAGCTTTATCGCTCAATCTATATTTTATGCAATATGAAAGATTGTGAGGTATTGGAACTAAATGTTCAGCCGGATCATGTTCATCTGGTTGTGATAGTTCCACCAAAAGTTTCTATCTCAACGTTGATGGGAGTGTTGAAAGGACGTTCGGCAATTCGGTTGTTTAACAAATTCCCCCATATAAGAAAGAAGCTCTGGGGGAATCATTTTTGGGCAAGAGGTTACTTTGTCGATACGGTTGGCGTAAATGAAGAAATCATCAGACGGTACGTCAGACACCAAGACAAGAAAGATCAAGAATATGAGGCGCAGTTAGAGTTGAAGATGAACTAACAGCGCGAGGATGCCCCCTTTCAGGGGGCTGTAAACCAAAGCCGCCTTCTAAGAAGGCGGATTTTTACCTTTCGTCAGCCTACCTTGCTAGGTATTAAAATTTAGGCATTAAAAATTTGTGTAAATTCTGCGGTTGACAAATGGTATTGGCGAGGACAATTACGCCAAGCCGTTAACATGCGACGATATTTATCTGACATTGGCATTTGGCTGTTGAAGTGGTGATCAGCTTTATCAAATTGTGGGTAAAGCCCTTCAGACTCAACCAAGAAACGCACGTAATGAACGCGTTGTGACTCTTTAGCGATATCAAACCCTAAAAAGTGCAGGCGGCGCTGATCCACATTTTTGCTTTCTGCATCGGAGAGCATTTTGTGTGATTCTTGCATAGCGTGATACATCTCCATGATGTCGATCACTTCGCGGCACTCCGCTTCGGTCAAGCAGCCAAATTCTTTGTTGAGTTCTCGCATTTGCAGTTCATAACCACGTTCTACAATGGTTTGTAACCGCTTGTATTTTTTGGCGTTGTTGGGATCCATCTGTGACATCAAAAAATACTGATTAGATAGAATCAGTCGTTGAGCGTTGGTCATTTCCATGAAGGTAGCCTCACTAAATTTTATGTTCTATTTGATGGCATAAGGTTAACAGCAATTATCGACAATGAAACATGATCTCAACACGGATTTAATATGGAAAGCATAAAATGTGTGCAATTCTTGTTACTTTTTGTGTAAGTGGTTATAGATATAATCTTTGTCGGAAAAGACACGCAACCATTCTGGCTTAAATACGGATAGTATCGCTAACGCCATACCATTGAGCAGCCCTTCTGGGAAAGCGAGTAAAGGAACAAAAATTAGGTAATTATCGCGGATGACTTGCCAGTCATGTTGCCCAAGAAGCAATTGATAAGCGGTGTTAATGGCCAAATGCAGGCTACCCGTCAGGCCGCCATTTAAAAAACCAGCCACAAAAATAAACACAAAAATATTGCGCGGTAGATAATGATAACTCAAAGCAAACAAAGCATAACTAACTAGGATTGGCAGTAGCGATGATAGTAGTAAGTATTCGGGGATGTTAAAGAAGGTCAGTTTACCGACCACCGCCAGTGCAAATGTAACAGGAATAGTTATAACAAATGCGCAACGCCAGCCAAACATCATCGTGAGGGTTGTTAAACCGAGAAAATGGATAGGCAATCCTTCGGTCACTCCGGCTTGAGCTAACCACAAAAGAAAAAGTGCAAAAGAGGCAAAATAGGTGAGATGCTGAAAGGATTTCTCGGCCTTAAACTTTGTCCAAAATGAGTATTTAAAATCGCGAAGGGTCGTTAACCCAACAAGTAGCAGGAGCAATAGCACCGCAAGTTGTTCCAGCTGCATGGCTAGCCTCTCTATAAAAATGCCAGCATTATGCTGGCATTTTTATGGTTATTAAATCAAGCAATCAATATTTTATGTTTGAGTGATACTGAGCTAAGATCCCAACGATTTTGTCCATGGTCTCTTTTGACGGCGGATTCACACCTTCTAATGGGTATTCTAGCCCCATTGCTTCCCATTTATGAGCGCCCAATTTGTGATAAGGCAGCAGCTCTACTTTTTCGATGTTATCCATATCTTTAATAAAATCACCAAGCATATGAGCCGCTTCTTCGTCATCAGTGTAGCCAGGAACAATCACATAACGGATCCACGTTTTTTTACCTATGGTGTGTAAGTAGCGCGCGAAATCTAAGGTTCGCTTATTCGACACACCAATAAAATCATGGTGGATCTCATCTTTCATGTGTTTGATGTCTAACATCACTAAATCAGTGGCATCGAGTACTTCATCAATCACGTCTGTGTGTTTGCGAATATAACCGTTGGTATCTAAGCAGGTGTGAATGCCCTCAGCTTGCGCTGCGCGGAATAAATCACGAACAAATTCAGGTTGAAGCATAGCTTCACCGCCTGAACAGGTAATTCCGCCGCCAGAGGCTTTCATAAAATGGCGATAAGATTTTGCTTCGGTAATGATTTCTTCAACAGTCACTTCCTTGCCTTCATGGGTGTCCCATGTGTCACGATTATGACAATACATACAACGCATTAGGCAGCCTTGCATAAAAACAATGAAGCGAATTCCAGGGCCATCTACCGTGCCACAAGACTCAAAAGAATGAATACGACCAGTTGTTGACATCAGTTCATCTCGAATAGGTTATTTGCCCGTTATTTTATTACAAATGGTAGGGATTAAGTAGGGTTAATGTGCAATTGCCGCCGCATATCCTAAACCATATGTTGTGGCTCAAAATGAATGCCATGAAATTCTGCACATTGACTACACTGTATAGAAATAAGAACTCGTTGAATGCGATAGGGTTTAAATAAGGAATAGTTCATGGATGTACAGTTTTCTCAAAAGCAAAAAATCAGTCTATTTTTAGTTATCCTTTGTGTTGGTTTTTTAGGTTTAGGGATTTATACCGCAAAGAGCTTGATGGGAATGGATGAACAGTATCGCTCCAGTGGCGAAGTGGCATCCGGTTCTGTGGCGATATTTACTACTCAAGCAAATTTGTTGTCGCTTGCATCAGAGCTAAACAACATGCAAGGCAATCAGGTCAACTCGATTTTGAATAAATTGGATCAGTTGATGGGAGAGGTGAATGCTAATGTTGCTTTCCTGCAAAAGACCAATTTTGCTCAAGAAGGGGAAGTGTTGCTCAAGGCGGCCAAACAATTTGACCAATTTTTGCGTCCTTGGTTGCAAGTGAAATCAGAGGTGGGTTTCAACGTTAACGAAGGTAAGCTGGGTGAGCTGAAAACGTTGGCCACCACGATAGAGAAAAAGATAGATGAGACGGGGATGGTTACAATCAACTCGGATTTTCAAGCCATGGTTAAGGCGCAGCAAAATTATTTATTAGAACCCACGGAGCAAAACTTAAAACTGTTTAATCGTGCTATGGCCAGTTTCGTCAATATGTCTGATTCTTATTCGATGTTGGATCTGTATGAAAAAGAGATACAACAATTTAAACAGGCTTTTTTACGTGTGAGTGAACTGTCTCAGCAATTGCAAGTGATGGAGAAACAAAGAGGCGATACAGAGGCGCAAGTTAAGTCGGTGATTCAAGATATTTCAACCAAGCTTTCCGCGTTGAGTGAGCAATATCAGTTGGCCGCAAAAACGACCGCATCGCAAACACAGTGGTCTGTATTGGCGGCCTGTGCGTTACTTGCCATATTGACCATTGCTATTTTCCTTACCTTTAGTTTTTCTCTTTCTCGTTCTTTGTCGCAAACTATTCACGTGTTGAACAATATCTCGCGTGGCGATTTGTCACGCCGTATGCCGATGACGAATAACGAAAAGGACGAATTCAATCAACTGGCATTGGCCATTAACCAAAGCTGTGAAAATTTAGGGAAATTGGTGAGTGGTGTGCAGAAAAGCAGTGAAGCCTTGTCTGGTGATGCCGCATCACTGAATGTTGGATTAGACACTTTGGTGACAAATCAATCTGATGTTTTGGGACAAACGCAATTATTGGCATCGGCCACAGAAGAGGTCAGCGTGACGACCCAAGAAGTCTCTAACTCATTGGAGTTTGTTGCGGAACTCAGCAAATCTTCTATGCAAAGCGCAGAAGAGGGAGGAAAAGTGATTTCCGTTGCTATTACGTCACTGGTTGAGGTTGGTAAAATCCTAAGTTCGGCCGCAGGCCACATTCATCAACTTGAACAAGCTTCTGCAAAAGTAGACTCGGTGATGGACATCATTAATGGTATTGCCGAGCAGACTAACTTATTGGCACTCAATGCCGCAATTGAAGCGGCGAGAGCGGGAGAGCAAGGTCGTGGCTTTGCTGTTGTCGCTGATGAAGTTCGAAGTTTAGCAGTAAGAACGGTCAATGCCGTGGCCGAAATTTCCGGCACTATTGATACTATGCAAAAGGAAAGTGCGGAAGTAATCACTTATATTGCGCAATCTGAGCAGTCTATGCAGAGTGGGCAAGAGAAAGGTAATGAGGCGATACAGGCCATCGCGCAAATTATCAAAAAAGCAGATGAAGCGGCGAATAAAACAGAAGCCATTTTTGCATCGATTCGAGATTTGGCGACCACTAGCCATTCAATGGCAGATAATATGATACAAATATCTCGAGCCATGAAAGCCTTGGAAGAGAACAATGAACAGTTAAGAGCAACCAGCCAGATTGTGGATAAACGCTCTAGCAGCCTAAGTGTAGACTGCCAAAGTTTCACCATATAATTTCAGTTTGCTAAACGTTAGAAAAAAGCAAAAAGAGAAATATTACCGACACCGTGAATGGAGTTTTTGTCTTCCTTATACTCAGGTGTGTTTGCGGTGAACGTTAAACTCGCACCGACTTGTTGAATATACCAAGCCGCACCAACTACGGCGGTCGCCTGAAGATTTTCCAAGTTAACTTGGTAATATTCAGATGGGTGATCCAATCCGTTTAAAGGCCTATCTCCTTCGATGGTAATGTCATTGAAGCGATAGCGTCCTTCTACACCTCCGAATAGAAACCATCCAGTATCCGAGGCACCAATCATCCCTGCCGAGAAAGGGTTTTCTGCACTGATTTGAGCACTGCCAAAGTTACCCGCAAGATCGGTCCCCCAACGCATCATAAAACCTGTGGAGAGATCACTGCGAAAGTTACCTACATTGACCTCTGAAACGTTGGAAAGCTCAACGTCAGTTCCTGCATAGCTGCGGTATCGTGCCAGATTAAAGTGAGACAGATAACCCACGCTGCCGACGATTTTTTCCTCTACTTGGTAGGCCCAGCCATTGGGTTCGTCAGATTTAGTGATGCTGTGCACTAACTTTTGCGCTTTCTCAGAAAGCGCAGCATCTCCGGTGGTTCCAATGGTTAAATTTGCCCGCGTGGCTTGTTGGGGATGCAAACTAATATAGTTAAGCTCGGTGTGTAAATACCCAGCGTAAGGTCGTTCATTCGGCTCTGGTTTGGTGAGAGAAATCTCCGAAGGAGTCCACATTTTGTGGCCAATGCTGATTTCCCATTTGTCCAATGGGGCCGCTCCCCAAACCGAAAGGCTAAGTGATTTAGCCCACCAATATGGAGCAATCGCCCCTGAGGTGTAGCTTAAAAATAAACCATTGGTGTAGTCGCGATCTACGCCAAATACGCCATCGTTATCGAGGTTAAAAGCAACCGTTGCGTGTTGAGAGGCCAGCGCAGAAGCACTGAGTAACGTCAATGGAAGAATGTGAAATAGCTTCATACGAACACTGCAGAGTATAGACAAACCCTAATCATATAGGAAAGATGCGCTATTCAGTTGATAAATAGGCAATTGAATCAAAATAAATGTGGTAAGCGTAACATTTGTGGTCGATGCATTACGCATTTTTGATTTCTGAGTATAAAAAAGCCCCACTCATCGAGCAGGGCTTAACTATTTTGCTAGTAATTTAACTGAAATTATAGAGATTCAGTGAAAGTACGTGCAATAACGTCAGCTTGTTGTTCAGCAGTCAGTGAGTTAAAACGCACAGCATAGCCAGATACACGAATGGTCAGCTGAGGGTATTTCTCAGGGTGTTTAACCGCATCTTCTAAAGTTTCGCGATTAAGCACGTTCACGTTTAGGTGTTGGCCACCCTCAATGCCTGCTTCATGGTGGAAGTAACCATCCATCAGACCAGCAAGGTTTGAACGTTGACTTGCTTCTTCTTTGCCTAACGCATTTGGAACGATAGAGAAAGTATAAGAAATACCATCTTGCGCATCAGCAAACGGTAGTTTCGCTACTGAAGTCAATGATGCTACTGCACCTTTTTCGTCACGGCCATGCATTGGGTTTGCACCCGGTGCGAAAGGCATACCAGCACGGCGACCATCAGGTGTGTTACCTGTTTTCTTACCATATACCACGTTTGAAGTGATAGTCAGGATAGACTGAGTTGGAATTGCATCACGGTACATCTTAAGTTTACGGATTTTGCCCATAAACGTAGAAACAAGTTGGCATGCGATGTCATCAACGCGGGCGTCATTGTTACCAAATTTAGGATAATCACCTTCGATTTCGAAATCGATCGCTAGGCCATCTTCGTCACGAATTGGCTTAACTTTTGCGTATTTGATTGCTGATAGAGAGTCAGCAGCAACAGACAGGCCAGCAATACCACATGCCATCGTACGTTTAACGTCACGATCATGCAGTGCCATTAGCGCGGCTTCATAGCTGTATTTGTCGTGCATGTAGTGAATGCTGTTTAGTGCGGTCACATATTGCTTCGCCAACCAATCCATGAAGTGGTCCATTTTTGCCCATAGTTCGTCATAGTCAAGATACTCACCTGCGATCTTGTCCATTTTAGGGCCAACTTGGATTTTCAACTTCTCATCAATACCACCGTTGATGGTGTAAAGCATGGTTTTAGCAAGGTTTGCACGCGCTCCGAAGAACTGCATTTGTTTACCTACAACCATTGGCGATACACAACATGCGATAGCATAGTCGTCAGAGTTCATGTCTGGACGCATTAAATCATCGTTTTCGTACTGGATAGATGAAGTATCGATAGATACTTTTGCACAGAAACGTTTAAAGCCGTCAGGTAGCTGCTCAGACCAAAGTACAGTGATGTTTGGCTCTGGAGAAGGACCCATAGTGTATAGGCTGTTTAGGAAACGGAAGTTAGAACGCGTAACGAGTGTACGACCATCAAGACCCATACCACCCATTGATTCTGTTGCCCAAATTGGGTCGCCAGAGAATAGTTCATCGTATTCAGGAGTACGTAGGAAACGAACCATACGCAGCTTCATTACGAAGTGGTCGATCATTTCTTGAGCTTGTACTTCAGTGATTTTACCCGCTTCTAGATCACGTTGGATGAAGATATCTAGGAAAGTCGAAGTACGACCTAGCGACATTGCCGCACCGTTTTGTGATTTAACAGCAGCTAGGTAGCCGAAGTAAGTCCACTGGATAGCTTCTTGTGCAGTTTCTGCTGGGCGAGAGATGTCAAAACCGTATTTTTCAGCCATTTTTTTCATTTGGCCAAGTGCGCGGTGTTGCTCTGCAATTTCTTCACGAAGTTGCATCGTTGCCGTTAGATCTTCGCCGTTCTCAAAACGCTCTTGTAGAGAAGTGAATTGAGCAAGCTTATCCTTCATTAGGAAATCAATACCGTAAAGTGCTACGCGACGGTAGTCACCAATGATACGGCCACGACCATAAGCATCAGGAAGGCCCGTCAGAACACCAGACTTACGACACGCTAGAATATCAGGAGTGTAGATATCGAAAACGCCAGCGTTGTGAGTTTTACGGTATTCTGAGTAGATTTTTGAAATCATAGGGTCAAGAGTTCTACCGTATGCTTTGCAAGAACCTTCAACCATACGCACACCACCGTTAGGGATGATAGCGCGCTTAAGTGGTTTCTCAGTTTGTAGACCAACGATAGTTTCAAGATCTTTTTCGATGTAGCCTGCATCGTGAGCAGTGATGGTAGAAATAACGTCAGTATCGAAATCGACAGGGGCCTTAGTCGCGTTTTCCTGTTTGATACCTTCCATTACTTTAGCCCAAAGCTTGTTTGTCGCTTCAGTACCTTCAGAAACTAGGAAAGATTCGTCACCTTCATACGGCGTATAGTTCTTTTGAATAAAATCACGAACGTTAACTTCGTTTTGCCACTCACCTGCAACAAAACTTTCCCAAGCTTTAGCAAATTGCTCTGCCATGACATACCTACCTTTTTAGTAGAAAAAACACGTACCGTCTTCACCGTTGAGCCAGTTATCCTCGAAAGGAGCAGTACACTCTATTAATACAATATCTATATTCACACTATTCAATTATCTGAATATAGATATTGTGCTTTTAAGCCTTGAATGCAAGATTAGACTAAAATTTTTTTGCAAACCTTAAACTAAATCAATAAAAGTTAAATTTTTCAAATAAAGTTTGGGTAGTGCGAGCACTACCCAAATTCGTATTAGTCCAAGCTCATTATAGCCAAGCTTTTAAACCGTATTGGTTTTCAAGCATACCAACCGCAAGCATAGCAATTAAACAGATGATCAGCACACCACCTGGAATGATGATTTTGTCGATAAAAGACAGCTTTGATGCACGTTCTTTGTCGCCAATTAGGCCATTGTTATCGAGTAGCATGGTCAATGCCCACGCTAGAACAGGGTTCACCACAGCGCTACCAAAGATACAAATGCCCGCTGCTTGTGAATCTTTTGTGTTTCTTACCATTTGCATACCCGCTTCTAGTAAAGGAAGAAATACCCCTACTAATAAAGCAATACGCATCACTGGAGGCCAAACCGCTACGTCCATTGGGAAGCCAAGGATAGCAATAGTCATGACCAATAAACCTAAGATGATGGCACCACCAGGAATTGGACGTTTAGCAATCGCCGCTGGGATCATATACGTTCCCCATGACGATGTGATATTACCACCACCAAGTGCTGTACCTACCATTTGACGAATTGAACACATGGTCATTGTGTCATCAACATCCATCAGTACTTTTTCAGTTCTCTTCGGATAGTTCAATTCTTGGAAAATTCGGTGACCAAGGAAATCTGGTGACCACATCGCAACGGCCAAAATAGCAAAGGGCAATGAGGCGATAAAGTGTTCTACTGTTGGCAAACCAAGCATCCAACCTTCAGTGGTTGAGCCCCACCAGTAAACAGGGTTAAGGTTAGGTAAGCCCATTTGAGTTTCAAATTGAAGATCAAAGCCAGTACCAAATAAAAGCGCAATCGCAAGCCCTGTCATTGCACAGACAGGAATTGCTAACCAACGCATGTTGATTTTTGCAAGAAATGCATACAGCACAATATTGACACCTAAAACCACTAGGCCAACGTAACCTAAGCTGCCTGCGGCGACATCGGCCGATTGCAAACTGGTAGCCCAAGTTTGGATAGAACCAATTTGGCTCATTGTTCCGGTAAAGCCGAGGAAGATAAGCAACCCGCCTGCGGTTCCCTCGGAGGTTAGATTGACCAGTTTCGAGCCTCCTTTAAAGTAACTTAAGAGAAGACCAAAAACGCCAAGCAAAATTGCCAATGCCAAAGGGTGTGCACCGGCTAATGCGATTGAGCCGATAAGAGGGATCATTGGGCCATGGTTGCCAGCTAAGTTGGCTTTTGGGTTTAAGAAACCAGAGGCAATAACACAGAAGAAGAGGGCAGGAAATAACATCTCTACACGTGCAACTTCAATCGCGAAGTCTTTACCTAGATGAATGTGATCCCATGCTTGGGTTAGGCCATCAGCCCAAGACATCATTACCGCTGAGTACATGGCGATGATGCCGATTGTGCCCGCGATGGCTGGTACAAAATCTTCAAGTTCAAAACGGAAGTCACGACCAGGTAAGTTCAAACCAAAGCGACGGGGCTTCATGATTTGCAGTTCGTGGTCTAGGTAATCTGAACGGCTTGCAAACTCAGATGCTGGACGATGCAGCTCTTTATAGCTTTTCGTCTCGATTTCTGAGCGCTCATTGTTGACTACGTCTGGCATAGATTCCTCATATTTTTAAAAGTTAGTAATTCGTACTGAATCCTAGTAATCCGCGAAGAAGCGGTAATGTTTTTAATTGAATATGTAGCACATCTCATATGTGCTTGCATAACAACAACTAAAAAAGAGAGTGTGGTCATTTATACAACCTTATCTTTGCTCGCGAGTTTAGCTTGCTTATCCTTTAGGGTGATTGATCTTGATCACTTTAAGAATAAATGTGAAAGAAAACTACAGCAGCCTAATGAAAACGGGGGGTTGAGCCGTTACTTGCTTGAAATAAGTTTTCACATTGTGATGTTTGTAAAAGAGTTTCAATGATATTAATGACCTTAAATATCCTATGAATCTAGGTGTACTTTATACATAAATAGGTTGTCTATCTTTAAGTAAATGTTAACAAAATGAGTTAACTGTTAATTGCTTGATGTGCCATTTATATGCGCCATATGGAGAAGTATTGGCTAAAATGTGAATTTTTAATCAGATAAAATAACTAAATATCCTTATTTTCCAGGTTAATAATTTGTTGCATGTTTTCGGTGTGAATGCTAGTTTGTATCAAAAATGGGAGTTGGAATACTCTGCAGTAGCAAATACAGGGAGTTAAGCGCATGACTGATGTACCGGCGCTGAATATTAAAGAGCTGCACAAAACCTTTGGTCAAAACGAAGTACTAAAAGGAATCTCGCTAGAAGCTCGTAAGGGTGATGTGATCTCCATTATTGGTTCTTCTGGCTCGGGAAAAAGTACCTTTCTTAGATGCATCAATTTACTTGAAACACCAACCTCTGGTGATATTTGGGTCAATGGTGAACTCATTCAAATGAAAAAAAATCGGCAAGGTGAAGCTTCACCTGTGAGTGAAAAGCAGGTGCAACGAATTCGCTCACGCCTTGCTATGGTATTTCAGGGATTTAACCTTTGGTCGCACATGACGGTGTTAGAAAACGTTATTGAAGCACCAATTCATGTGTTAGGAGTACCGAAAGCACGAGCCATCGAGAGTGCTGAGGTGCTGCTAAAAAAAGTCGGCCTGTATGAACGTAAAGACTATTATCCTGGTCACCTTTCTGGTGGGCAACAACAACGTGCGGCGATTGCTAGAGCGTTGGCCGTGGAGCCAGAAGTCATGCTGTTTGATGAGCCCACTTCTGCACTTGATCCTGAATTGGTGGGTGAAGTGTTGGGTGTTATGAGAGACTTGGCAGAAGAAGGCCGTACTATGCTGGTAGTGACTCATGAAATGGCCTTTGCTCGCGATGTTTCAAACCATGTGATGTTCTTGCACCAAGGTTTAGTGGAAGAGCAAGGAGATCCAGCCATCCTGTTCACCCAACCTAAATCTGAACGGTTAAAACAATTTATATCCTCTATTTATTAATGTGTTCATTATGTTGTGGTATTCGCCACGGCATAAATATTAAGCAAAACCAACATAAACATAGCATGATAAATAAGTAAGACCTCAATCACAGGAGTATGGAAATGAAAAAGTGGTTATTAGTTGCAGCCGTTGCTGCTAGTGCAATGACTGGTATGGCCCAAGCGAAAGAATGGAAGACGGTTCGTTTTGGTATAGAAGGGGCTTATCCTCCTTTTAGCTGGACAGAGGCTGATGGATCTCTCAAAGGCTTTGATGTTGATATGGCCAATGCGTTGTGCAAGGAGATGAAAGTGGAATGTAAAATCGTTCCACAAGACTGGGATGGCATTATCCCATCACTGCTTGCACGTAAATATGACGCGATTATTGCAGCTATGTCGATTACCGACGAGCGCAAGAAAAAAGTCGATTTCACTGGTAAGTACGCATTAATTCCCAATAAATTTATCGCCAAGAAGGGAGCTACGTTGGATTTTTCTAAAGAAGGTCTAAAAGGGGTGAAAATTGGTGTACAACGTGCAACAACGCACGATAAGTATCTTACTGATAATTATGGCGATGCAGTTGAAATTGTCCGTTATGGTTCATTTGATGAAGCCTATCTTGACCTAGCCAATGGTCGTATTGCGGCAGTATTGGGTGATGCCTCTGCATTGGAAGAGGGTGTGCTTAACAAAGCGGGCGGCGAAGCGTATGAGTTCGTCGGCCCATCATTAACCGATCCGAAATGGTTTGGCGATGGTTTTGGTATTGCGGTTCGTAAACAAGACAAAGATCTCACTCAAAAACTTGATATGGCGATTAAATCTCTTCGTCAACAAGGGATTTACCAAGAAATTGCGACCAAATACTTTAATTACGATGTATACGGTGAATAAGCTGTAACATCATATCTTACCCATATAATTAGAAGGTGAGAGTGAGCCGAGCATATGAATATGTTTATCGATCACTCTGTCATTAGGGCTGGTTAGCTCAGTGACTCCACCTTCTCAATTATGATGGGAATCCATTGATTCTTAACGGCTGGATCCTAGTTCCAGAAGTACCCAGCCGTTAAATTCTCCAGGGACTAGGGATGAATTATGTTGGACCTACACGGATATGAAGCCTCAATTTTGAAGGGAGCGGTGCTGACCATTGAAGTTGCCGTGCTCTCTTTATTACTTGCCATGTTACTTGGCATGCTAGGTGCGCTAGCCAAGCTTGCACCTTACCGTTGGGCAAGAGCCATTGCCACTCTTTATACGACCATCATTCGCGGTATTCCAGACCTTGTGTTAATGATGCTTATTTTCTTTGGCGGTCAAATATTGTTGAATAATAGCCTTTATTCAATCAACGAATGGCTAAACAATTGGTTTATGGCAAGTGACCCGAGCCATGAATGGACCGCTTATCTCCCCGATTATATTGATGTTAGCCCTTTCATTGCTGGGATACTAACCATAGGTTTCATTTTCGGTGCCTATATGGCTGAAACCTTTCGTGGCGCTATTATGGCTGTTGATAAAGGAGAGATGGAAGCGGCGAAAGCGTATGGTATGAGTTCTACCTTAGCATTTAGACGCATTTTGCTTCCTCAAATGGTTCGTCATGCATTGCCAGGGTTTGGTAACAACTGGTTGGTATTGCTCAAAACGACTGCACTTGTTTCCATTATTGGATTAGAAGATATGGTCAGAGTCAGCTCACTCGCGGCGGGTTCGACAAAAATGCCATTCACCTTTTATATGGCTGTCTCAGTGATCTTCCTTTTCTTTACCAGTGTATCAACCGGTCTTCTCAAATTGGTTGAGCGCAAGTTCAGCATTCACACGAGGTAAATATGGATTTTTCCCTTATTGCTCAAAGCCTACCAATTTATTTTAGTGGGCTGTGGACAACGGTTTGGCTGGTGGGTTTGTCGTTAATCATCGGTTTGAGCCTTGCCATCCCCTTAGCGATTGCTAGAAATAGCCACAACTATTTTATTCGTACTCCAGCATGGACTTATACCTACTTTTTTCGTGGTACACCGTTATTGGTCCAGCTTTATCTCATCTACTATGGAATGGATCAATTTTTCCCGGTGAAAGATACCTTGTGGGAAAACGCTTGGTTTTGCGCGTTGGTTGCTTTTGTTCTCAATACGTCCGCCTACACGGCTGAAATTATTCGCGGTGCGATCAATGGTTTGCCGAAAGGCGAAGTTGAAGCGGCGAAGGCATACGGAATGAGTACTTGGAAAACGTATCGACGAATTATTCTACCGAGTGCGTTAAGGCGTGCACTGCCCGCTTATAGTAATGAAGTTATCTTCATGCTTCACGGTTCGGCGGTTGCTGGTATTGTTACCATTATGGATTTAACGGGAGCTGCGCGTTTAGTGAACTCTCGTTATTATGCTCCATTCGAGTCATTTTTAACCGCAGGTTTGTTCTATATGGGCTTGACCTTCATTATTTTGTTCTGCTTCAAACAGGCTGAAAAACGCTTCTTAGCTTATTTGCGCCCATTAAGCTGAAGGGCTGCGAGTAGCATGTTGTACCGAGTTTGTTTCTATAATCAAGGCATAGATTAAAATAAGAAGCGCGCTGAATGCGCGCTTCTTATTGGCACGTGACTTTCTGTTCCTACAAAGAAAAACTGGACCAAATTGGCGCGTGATCAGAAGGTTTTTCTATTCCTCGAAGTTCATAGTCGATGCCGGCCTCTTGGCATTTTTTTGCTAGGTTCGGGGTCGCTAAAATGACGTCGATTCGTAGCCCACGGTTATCATCAAAGCCGCGTGAGCGATAATCAAACCACGAAAATTGATCATTTACATCCGGATTTAACTGACGGAATGTGTCAACAAAACCCCAGTCCATTAAAGTTTGTAACCATTCGCGCTCTTCAGGTTGGAAAGAGCATTTTCCCGTTTGCAACCAGCGTTTTCTATTGGCTTCACCAATCCCAATATCCAAGTCGATAGGGCTGATGTTAATGTCTCCCATCACAATTATTTGTTCGTCAGGGGAATGATGTGTCGTTAAGTAACCCATTAGATCTTTATAAAACTGACGCTTATAGGGGTATTTTGTTTCATGGGAAATATTCTCCCCTTGAGGAAAATAGCCGTTGAGTATGGTTGTTTTTTGGCCGTTGTCATCTTCAAAAGTGGCCATAATCATGCGTTTTTGATGATCTTCATTATCGCTAGGAAAGCCTTTCTGTACTGAAATGGGTTCCTTCTTACACAACATGGCGACGCCATAATGCGCTTTTTGACCATGGAAATAGACGTGGTAGCCCATGGCTTTAACATCCTCAAGAGGAAAAGCGTCATCGTGTACTTTGATTTCTTGAAGTCCAATGACATCAGGTTGATGCTTATCAATAATCGCTTGCAGTTGATGAAGGCGAGCTCTCAACCCGTTGATGTTAAAACTGATGACTTTCATAAGGGATCCTTAAGATGAGTTGTGCGCAAGATGTTACCATTTCAAGGCGCAAGGACAAGACGAAAAGCGAATCAATTGTAATACGTAAATTTTTTGAATAGTCAGAAAGGATATTTTTATTAACATTTATGTAAACTTACGATTGATCTCTCAAGTCAATATGCTCTAATTAAAGTCGTCACCATTTCGTCTGAAAACCCTATTAGCGCAGCATAAGGATGTAGTATGCGAACACTTTCGGTTCAATGGAAAATAACCCTTTTAGCCGGCCTTTGCCTGCTAATTACGTCATTGTCTCTCATTGGTTTCTCTGTTTATAACGCAGTGAATAACCAACAAGCAATAAAACAACAAAGTTCAGATTCTGTGATCAATAAATCGCAGCAGTTATTAGAAACTCGGGCGCTGCTCAATGCCACCGAAGTATCTGAATATCTCAGTGAAGCCATGTATCGGGCTCAAATGCTTGCTGATACGGCCTTGTTTTTCAAATCAAATACCGAAGAAAATTTTGGTGAAAGCGAAGCGTTAAGGACATCTTTAGATGAAATGGTTCGCAAGACGGTAGTCAATTATCCCAATGTTCAGGGGGCTTATCTCGTCTTTAAGCCAAATTTGCTCGATAGCGAGGATGACAACTACCAGAATGCTGACTATGTAGGCTCAAATGAAATAGGTCGATTCGCTGCATACTGGATAACGTCCTCCAATGGTGAAAATGTTGTGGCAAATGTATTAAGCGAAGTGGCATTGAAGGATGAAGGAAACAGTGAGCGTTTCGCCTGCCCGTTAACAACCGCTAGTGCATGTATCTCATCGCCTAAAATTGTGATTCAAGACAATGAAACGTTTCTTACTTCTTCTCTCTCTGTGCCCATTTTGATTGATGGCGTTGCGATTGGCTTTTTTGGCATCGATTTAAAACTTAGCCCACTGGTAGCGATTGCACTGAGTTCAGATCAAAGTCTATTTGGCGGTAATGGTAAGGTCTTTATTGTCAGCTTAAATAACACGCTTATTGCGACTGATGAGCGTGAATTAACCTTAGGCGCGCCACTGGCTGATTCAGTCTTGACTACAAAGGAGATCGCCAATCTTCTAGCCGAGGGTAAAGTCCATTCTCAATGGAATTCAGATCGGCAGTGGTTGTCTGTCTTTGCTCCTATTCAGGTGGCGAACCAGACTTGGGGCGTGGTTTTTGAAATGCCGACATCGAGTGTGCTAGCTGATGCCAATCAACTGGATCAGATCATTACTCAACAGGTAGAGAATGGCGTTAGAGCGGAGCTATTAGTCGGCGCATTGCTAGTCTTTTTAGGGCTCGCAATCATTGCGTTAGCTGCAACCCAAATTGTGAAACCTATCCGAGCGGTCGTGGAGCGGTTACAAGATATTGCTTCTGGCGAAGGGGATTTAACTCAGCGGCTTGTCATCAGTAGTCATGATGAAATCGGTGATTTGGCACGCGGCTTTAACCAGTTTTTAGACAAATTACAGGCTATTATTCAGCAGATCGTAGAAAGTGCGAACCAAGTAGCTCAAACGACTGAACAGGCACGGCAGTCTGCCGTACAAACGCGTAGCCGTAGTGAGTCTCAATTTAAAGAGATGGATATGGTGGCGACTGCCTCTGAAGAAATGACACAAACAGCAAGTCTCGTTGTGCAAAATGCCGAGGCTGCGGTGCAAGCCGCTTCGCAAGCTAATCACTCCGCACTGACTGGGCAGGATGTCATCCGTGCCTCTGAAGCTGAGATGCATAAGCTGGTGGTGCGAATGAGTGATGCGGTGCCTGTTGTTGAAGAGTTGGCTCAAAACAATATCAATATTACAGAAATTTTAACGGTCATTGAGGGAATTTCACAGCAAACCAATTTGCTCGCATTAAATGCGGCTATAGAAGCGGCTCGGGCCGGAGATCAAGGGCGAGGGTTTGCTGTTGTCGCCGATGAGGTACGTAATTTGGCCCAGCGGACTCAGAACTCTGTGGGTGAAATACGCAAAGTGATAGAAAAAGTCCAACAAGGTACTGAGGGCGTAGTTGAGGTGATCCAGCAAGGAAACGCGTTAGCAAATGGAACTGCGATGCAAGTTCAAAAGGCCGTTGCTGAATTAGAAATAGTGTTTGAATCCATCTCAGCAATTAACGATATGAATAGCCAGATTGTAAAAGCGGCCCAAGAACAGCAAGCCGTCTCTGGTGAAGTCAACCTCAACCTATCCAATATTCGTGATCTTAGCGCGCAGATATTGACACTGGTCGGTGAATCAGAATCGGTTGGTGCTCAGATAAGTCAACTCTCGGCTAAGCAGCAACAGTTGGTTGGACAATTTAAAGTCTAACGGCTGAAAGAGTAAGAAGTAGATGTTTGCTTCTTACTCTCTCGCAGTATCATCCAGTTTACGCAATAAATCCTGCTGTACGATTTTCAGCGCTTCAAGTGCGGTGTGTGGTTCAATCTGATTGGTTTCTAATAAATAGATGAGATCGACAGCGAGCTTTATCTCTTCAGACGCACCGTCTAGCGGTACAGTAGGATCATTCATGTTATTGGTTTTTCTCCCTGAACGTAATTTGTTTTTCGATCTTAGCCTTAGCTTCTTGGCAACGCTTGAGCCGCTGCTCTACGGTCAATAACGCTTTTTGTGCTTGCTGCTGACTAACAGTAGAAGTTTGCTTGAGTCCGAGTTCTTTTTCTCTCACCATATCCATCAGCCTCCGCTCCCATTCTTGGTGCTGGGCCAGCTCTTGATATAACGCATTGATCGGTTTGCGATAATAGCTGCGATGCTTGGGCTCACTTTTTCTGATCGATACTGTCGATATTTCGCGTTGGATTGCCGCAATTTGTGCAAGCAGTCGATCGGTTAGATATTGAGCTCGTTGACTGGTTAGCCGTTGGCTCTCTTGTTCGCGCATGATGGAGTCAAAGGTCGCTTTTGCTTCCATAACACAAGGGATTAATAAGTGCGCTTTACAGTGGAACAGGCGCTCATCAAATAGAGCCTGATGGTGTTCACCACGAGTTCGGTCAACACTGGCGGCTTGTTGTTTCAACTCTTCAATTAAGGACTTTAATTGAGAAAAATGGTTCATAAGCCTGCAAACCACGCATCATAAGTCAGCTTGATTGCAAGCACACTGACCACACTCACAAACACCGGACGAATAAATTTAGCGCCGAAACGAATCGCTGAATGTGCGCCAACAAAAGCTCCAGCCATCAAACAAACTCCCATAGTCAGTCCCAGCACCCAGTCAATATGCCCCAAAATGGCAAAGGTAACCAATGACGTTACATTACTGGTAAAATTCATCGCTTTAGCAAGGCCAGAGGCCAATAAAATGTTGAGTCGGTATAACGCCATCGAACTGACTGTCCAAAATGCGCCAGTCCCCGGCCCTGCCAGCCCGTCATAAAATCCAAGTATCAAGCCTTGCGCATACTGCTTTTTGTGAAGTACAGGGCAGGGAGGCGGGCTGACATTCTGGTGTGCATGTGGTGTTTTATGCCATATCGTATAGATAGCGGCAGCTAGAATAATGAGCGGCAGCACTTTTTGTAGCCAATCGGTGCTGATCGCATCGACAGCAAAAGTACCTATGGTTGCGCCAATTAAGGTGGCAATGAAAGCTCTGACCCAGCAACTTGGTTGAAACAACTTCTTCTGATAGTAGGTTAATGCGGCAGTTGATGAGGCAAATGTTGCCGCTAGCTTATTCGTTCCTAGTGCGATGTGCGGCGGAAGACCGATCGATAATAACGCGGGTACAGTAAGCATGCCACCGCCGCCAGCGACTGCATCGATAAAGCCAGCAATAAAAGCAACAAGCGCCAACACAATCAAAGTGGTTGGCTCAACAAATTCCATGAATAAAATCGGCCCTGAGTAATGAGATGAAAGGGCGTAGTGTTAAGCCCTAGCTAATATTCTATTGTTCTTTTAAATGGAGGAAGCGAGTCCAATAATGATTTTCCGTAGCGTTTTGAAACGATTCGGCGATCGAGAATCACGACTCTACCAGAATCACGCTCTTTGCGCAGCAATCTCCCGACGGCTTGGATCAGCTTTTTGCTGGCTTCAGGAACGGTTATCTGAATAAAAGAGTTTCCGCCTCGCTTCTCTATGTATTCGGCGTGAGCTTGCTCAACTGGAGAGGTTGGTACGGCAAACGGAATTTTTGTGATCACCAGATTCTCCAAAAGTTCTCCTGGTAAGTCTAGCCCTTCCGAAAAGCTACTGGTGCCAAACATTACGCTCGTTTTACCACACTGCACTAGCATTTTATGTTTATTTAGAATTTCTGTGCGTGATATTTCACCTTGGACTTGCAGCGCCCAGCCTCGTTTAACAAAATCTGTTGATATTTTTTCAGCCACTTCGCGCATTTGCCAGTAAGAAGCAAATAGCACTAAATTAGCTTTGTTTGGCTGAATAAACTCAGCGAGCCGCTCTACCAGATAATCAGTATACTCTTTCGCTTGCGGTTCAAAACGCATTGCTGGAATGAGTAACTCGGCCTGATTTTGATAATCAAACGGTGAAGCGAGTGCTAGGAAACGTGTTCCATCTTCTGCCTTTTCACTGATCCCTGCTTGCGAGCAAAAGTAGCTGAACGAGTTAAGAGCTCGCATCGTCGCGGAGACTAAGATTGCGCCTATGCAGCGGCTCCAGATCTGTTGATCAAGTTGCCAACCAATTTCTAGCGGTGAAACGTTAACAATGAAATCACCTTCACGTTCAGGGTGAATTTCAAGCCAACGTGCCAAAGGGGCTCCTTTTTCTCGCTTGGGCTCCGCCATCAGCAACCATACTTGGGCAAGGTTCTCTAAACGCTGAATATAAAAGCCTAATTCAGTCAGTGCTGGTTCTGCCAACCGAGCGGCGAGTTCGCCTTCCTTAACTCGTTCAGCAATCAAGTCCGCAATTTTAGCGACGGATTGATTGGCTTTTTGAGAGAGCCGCTTCAGGGTTTTAGACTCTTCTTCAAGCCATTGTGGCAGTTCGCCATGCTCAAAACGGTATCGCTTTTCTTCAAATTGTTCGGGTACAAACTGCTTTGTCAGTTGGCTCAAGCTTGGGATAAGTTGTTGCAGTGTATCTTGCAGTTCGTTACGAAAACGTGCCACTCGTTTTTCTTCGGCTAAGCTTGAAAACTTGGTTACGGATTGATTGAGTTTTTCTAACCAACTAGCTGCGCCTTTCAAGCTTGCTGACGCTGAAGCGTGATCTCGTGCTACATGAGGTAAGTGGTGTGCTTCATCAAAAATGTAAATGGTGTTTTCGGGCTCAGGCAGAATGACACCACCGCCAAGGTCAGCATCCGCCATGACCAAGCTATGGTTGGCAATAATGACATCGGCTTTATCCAGTTCTGAACGCGCCTTTTGAAAAGGACAATCTCTGTGGCCAGCAAAGCTACCATTACAACTATGCTTATCACTAACAATCAGTTGCCATAACTCATCTTTAATCGCTTTTGGCCACGAGTCGCGATCACCGTTCCATTTTCCTTGAGCCAGTTTTTCATACATGGTGGTGAATAATTCAACGTCTTTTTTTTGTGGCTTTGATTCGAACAGAGCAATTTGTGATCCATCTACCCCACACGCAGCCGCGAGTTTTTCGGTGCAACAGTATCGTTGACGTCCTTTGGCAAGGATAAAAGAGAATTGACGATCAGTGATGCGTCTAAATAAAGGCAAATCTTTGCTGATCAGCTGTTCTTGAAGTGCCACTGTGGCTGTTGAAACAACAACCTTTCTATTATTCAACACTGCAACAGGAACCGCTGCCATTAAATAGGAGAGTGATTTCCCTATTCCTGTACCTGCTTCAGCAATCAAGATTCGGTTGGATTTGTGATATGAACCACACAATGTTTTTGCAATCTCAGCAACAAGATAATTTTGTCCTCGACGAGGAATGAAGTTTTCGAGCTGAAATTGCAGGTTTTGATAACTATCCCGAATGGATTTTTGGATTTTTGTTGTAAGCATACACAGACCTAAATAGCAGAGTGCCAAGTCTAGCACAGTTCACTAAAGGATACGCAGTTCACGAAATCGTATGCTTTTAGATCAAATCTAGATCTTGTTCACAAAAAAAAACTGAACCTTCAGGAACTTATGTTTAATTCTCATTGTGAAAAATATAAAACTACCTATTCGGTTAAATGATGACCTCAATATCTATTTAATCTTGCCAAACTAAATTTTACTGGTGTTTAATTCTGATGTTTCATGATTGTTAGTTTTTAGATTGAGTGATGTTTTTGCTTGGAAGTCGCCCGTAATTTTATGAAAATATCATGTAACTATATGTTTTTAATTATTTTTACCTTTATTTTTTTTGTTTTTTAGGATATTTGACATGCAGGATAATCTTTTGCAATCTAATCCTTGAGATTTAATGGCGGCAACGAACCGAGTTTAAATTTGGAAGTTGCCAGCAAAAACAAAGGGAACCGGATAAGGAATTCCCATACATAAGAAAAGGCAGTGGATTAATTATGAAAAAGACTCTATTAGCACTAGCAGTGCTTGCGGCAGCAAGCTCAGTTAACGCAGCAGAAATTTACTCTAACGACAGCACTTCAGTTGGCCTTAAAGGCGAAATTGATGCTTACTTAATTCAAAAAGAAACAAGCAAAGATTATGCTAAAACTAAAAACTCTGCAGATTTCTCTACTTGGGCGAAAATCCAGCTAGATGCTTCTCATAAGCTTTCTAATGGCCTAACCACTTTTGGTTCTTTTGAATTTGAAGGTGACGGTTCTGCTGGGGTAGTAGTCGACGACCTATATGTCGGTGTGAAAGGCGATATCTGGGGTGTGGCTGTTGGTGAAACTGGTGATTTCGCAGAATCTTTTGATGCAATTCAAAAAACCGATATTGCTAACGAAGGTAACTACATCGGTCTAGATCGCCCTTACGAAAGCAAAACAGAAGGTCTTGCACTGAAAGTGACTCCTGTTGGTGGCCTAACCTTGGTTGCGGATGTGTATACTAATAGCACTGACAAACTAGATAACTCTTACGGCCTATCAGCTAACTACGCGATGGACATGTTCTCTGTTGGTGCTTCATTCAACAGCAGTGAAGTGGCAAAAGACTACGATGCAAGTTCATTCGGTGTATCTGCTTCTGTTGATGTTGCTGGTTTCTTCTTCGCGGCAACTTATCTAAGTACTGAAGGTCTAAGCTCTCTTGGTGCTGCAGATGTCGCGTCTGTTAGTTCAACTTCTGGCGCAGTGGAAGGTGATGTATGGAACCTAGCAGCATCTTACCAAATTGATGCGTTACGCCTATACACTACTTATGCATTCGCTGATTTCGATAAAGCCGTATCTTTTGCTAATGTAAGCCAAAAAACTACTATTGATGCGCAAGTGACTGATTTGGTTGTAGGTGTTGACTATGCCGTTTCTAGTAACGTACTAGTGTTCGTTGAATACGAAACAGCTGAAGCTAAGAAAGCTTGGGCGGGTAATGATTACGAAGATATTACTCTAGGTGTTTACTACACATTCTAATTCGAGTAATTTGATGAACTAAAAGCCGACGCTTAGCGTTGGCTTTTTTCATATAGGAGCTGTAAAAGAAAATGGTAAAGAACGTTATTGTAAGTTTATTGATGTTAGTGAGTTTTTCTTCATTATCTCAATCGCTTGATTTGCAAAGAGGCATTACTTTGGAAGTGCTGAATGAAGCGCTATTCACGGATGAAGAAAAACCAATATTTATTGATGGTGAAAACCAACTGGTTCTCACCTTTGCTGGTCGCTTAAAGAAAGTGGCTAAGCCAGAGTATTTCTCGTCTCTCCCTTATGTCATTCGAACAGAGATTAAAGCTGGAGATAAGCTATCTGTGGAGCTTGTTTCGGGTCGATACGAAGTTATTCAGGAGAAGCAGTTTAAGAGTGAGCCGATTTTTGTTTTGAAGAAAAACGGAGTCGAAGTCACAGATAGTAAACAATATCGCCTTGAGCCAGAAAATGGTTCGCTGATGCCTTATTCAGATATTCGTTCTTTGACGATTAAGCAAAATCGCAAAGAGGGTGTCATTTTTGAATCTGGAAAGTTTCATCATTTGACCGACGAATTAAAATCGTTGGGCACTTCAGCTCAATCGACAAAATATACTGAATCGGAAGCGGCCTTACAGCTAAAAATTTGGTTTAGTAAAGCTTCAAAAGAAGAAAGACGAGAGTTTTTGGATTGGGTTGTGCAAGGTATTTATACTGAATAGGTTGTTCCGTACTACACCATAATTCCAGGATCCAAAGTCACATAGCTGTGTGTGACTTTGAATCTCTTACCCACAACATTTCTTAAATTTCTTGCCGCTACCGCAGTGGCATGGGTCATTTCGTCCTAGCTTCGTTGGTGTGTTCTCCTGTGGAAATTCACCGTCAATGTAGAACCAGATACCATCTTCTCGTATAAATCGTGAACGTTCTTGCAGACAAAATTGCTCTTGATCGTACTTATAATAGGCTTTGAAATGAACGAAGCCTTCATTTTCGTTGTTGCGGATACTTGCGGAGATGACGTCTAGCCCACACCATTGACTGTTGATTGATTCTTCAATCATGTCGCGTTGCTGTGGTGCATTGCAACTCGGATGATAGGTATTGATGACGAAATCAACCAAGCCCAGAACATGGGCACTATAGCGGGCTCTCATCAGTTGTTCTGGATAGATGGCTAAAGCTGAATCACTGTGGATTGGTTCACAACAGTGTTGGTAATCTAAATGGCTACCACAATAGCATTGGCTCATAAATCCTCTCAAATTGCCCATTCATATAAGACGGGGAAGTTTAAGGAGATCTAAACTCGATGTCTACTCAGGAGTGGACACCCAGTAAATCGGCTGTCCATTTCACAGCTTCGTTGTAACACTCTTTCACCACGGGCTCTTCGATATTTAACGCATGAGCAATTTTCTCAACCTTTTGCCAGTCAGCCTGTTCATAAGCTCGAGTTAATTCAAGTACCAGACCTAATTCTCCTTTCCCCTCTATTAGTGCAAGTTTAACGTATTCGTCGATAGGCATCTCTTCCATGATACTTTCTAAAGGTTGATCAAGTAGGCTATCGAGTAGCGAAAACATTCCTGTCAGGAAGGCCGAACCGGGTTCGACGTTCATTTTTGCTTTCACACCAATCAGCTCGCAATATCTTGCCCTTTGAATGGATAAGCCATACAAATAATCCGGTTTAGATTCTTGCGTCGAAGCAATCGCAACCAAGGAGATGAACTTTCTCAATCGTTGTTCACCGAGATAAATCAGCGCTTGTTTAAATGAATGGATCTTTGAACTGACTGTCGCGGATGAGTTAACAAAGGTTAACAGTTTATAAGATAGGGTCAGGTCGGTGGCGACAAGCTCCTCAATGGCTTTGTAATCTAGGTTAGATTTGGCTATTTCTTTGAACAGTTGTACCACAGTAAGAAATGCGGGCTCTAACGCTTTGCGCTGTAACATCTCTGGTTTGCTAAAAAAGTAGCCTTGAAAATAGGTAAAGCCCGCCTTTTTAGCTTGCTTAAACTCTTCATAAGTTTCTACTTTTTCAGCAAGGAACTCAATTTTCGTTGCGCCAAGTTTTTGAATAAAGTGAGCGGCTTTTTCAAGGGAAACAACACGGATGTCAAATTTGATAATTGACACATAGGGGAAGAAGACGAGCCAGCCTGAACTGGGTACAAAGTCATCAAGCGCAATTCGGTAACCAAGCTTCGCCATCTTTTTAATTGCTTCTAATAACTCTAAAGTTGGTTTGCAATCTTCCAATACCTCAACGACCAAATTTTGCGCAGGAAAAAGCGTAGGCACGAGGTTAATCAGGCTTTGATAAGGAAAATTGACAAACCCTAAATGCTTACCCAGCGTATTGTAATGAGTGGATAAAAAATGATCAGAGAGTAACCGGCTCGTTGCTAAGTCTGGGTCTATATCTGGAAAGGTGTTCTTAGGGCCGTCTCGAAATAGCAGCTCGTAGCCGATAGTTTTTCGGTCACGATCTAGTATAGGCTGTCTGGCGATATAGGAGTATTTCAAGGCAAGACTCTTATCTAATTATTGATATCATTGATATTACTTATTATAGCTTAGCTTTTGATACGAACAATTAATAGTATCAGAGTGCGACTTGGCATCAGTTTTTAGAACTAAATGGCCGAGTTTGCAGTTCGTAACCATCATTAGCATAGACTAAGACTGAGCCTTGAGTGTACCAGTCACCTAAAACAATTCGCGTTGCGGTGCCATGAAGTTGATTTCTGTGATGAATCTCTGGTCGATGGGTATGGCCATGAATTATTAAATCGACCCTATACTGGGTCAGAACTCTATCCACTTCACTTTGTGTGACATCCATAATATCCATAGATTTCATTTGCTTATCATTATGGATGCCCGACTGTACTTTACCCACAATACGAACCTTTACAAAAAATGGCAGCCGATTAAATACCCATTGTAGCCAAGGCTGGTGAACCTTCTTTCGATAGGCTTGATACTTTATATCGTCAATACAGAGTGTATCACCATGCAACACCACGGCTTTTTTTCCGTAAAGGTCAATTACTTGTTCTTCTTGGAGAAGAGTGATTCCGGTTTCTTTCGCAAATCGTTTGCCAAGCAAGAAGTCGCGGTTTCCTTGAGTAAAATAGCAAGGAACCCCTTCGCGAGTCAGTTGTTTAAATTCCGATTTTATTTGGTTGGCGAAAGGTGAATTATCATCGTCACCTATCCAAAATTCGAAAAGATCGCCAAGCACGTACAGTGCATCGGCATGAATGGCTTCTTCGCGCATGAAACGGATAAAACACTCGGTGATATCTGGTCGAGAAGGGCTTAGGTGTAAATCAGAAATAAATAGTGTATGCATAATAAAAATAAGGAGCGCATAGCGCTCCTTTTACCGTTACTCTTCGATGGTTGTGCCAGAAATGAACACTTCTTCTAGTGGAACATCTTGATGCATGCCCATAGAGCCTGTGCTCACGGCTTTTATTTTGTTCACAATATCCATACCTTCGATCACTTCAGCGAACACGCAGTAGCCCCAGCCATCTCGGCTTTCTGAACGAAAATCTAGGAATGTGTTGTTGTTCACGTTGATGAAAAACTGAGAACTTGCAGAGTGTGGATCCATAGTGCGCGCCATGGCAAGAGTACCGATCTTATTGCTTAGGCCATTGTTGGCTTCGTTTTTAATCGTTGCGCGAGTTGTTTTTTCTTTTAGGCCAGAGGTCATGCCGCCGCCTTGAATCATGAATCCATCGATAACGCGGTGGAACAGAGTGTTATCGTAAAAACCGTCACGGCAGTACTGTAGAAAGTTTGCGCTTGTTTCTGGTGCTTTTTCTTCATTAAGTTGAATTTTAATATCACCAAAATTCGTGTGAAGGATGATCATGATAGTTACCTTTATCTATTTTTCGTTGAGGCCCGGATTTTAACTGAACTTTGGACACATTCAAATCAACAAATGTCTTTAGGGGCCGTATTATTGCGAGAGAATAAGGATGACCAAGCTAGGCTAGAGTTGTTATACTGTGAAGCCATTTTAGTTCAAACAGTTATTAGATAGAGATCATGCTGAAAATATATAACTCAATCACTAGACAAAAAGAAGAATTCAAACCAATTCATGCCAACAAAGTGGGTATGTATGTCTGTGGAGTCACCATTTATGATCTCTGTCATATTGGCCATGGTCGCACCTTCGTTTCTTTTGATGTGATTTCTCGCTACTTGCGCTACTTAGGCTATGACCTTACATTTGTGCGTAACATCACTGATATTGATGACAAAATCATTAAACGTGCTGCCGAAAATGGTGAATCTTGCGATTCGCTAACCGAGCGCTTAATCGCAGACATGCATGCAGATTTCGATGCATTGAATATGAAACGTCCAGATGTCGAGCCTCGTGCAACCGCTTATATCCAAGAAATCATAGGCTTGGTGCAACGACTGATTGAACGCGGTTTTGCTTACGTTGCTTCTAATGGTGATGTGATGTTTGAAGTCAGCAAATTTGACGAGTACGGCAAGTTATCCAAACAAGATCTCGATCAGCTTCAAGCGGGCGCTCGTGTTGATGTTGATCTTGCTAAGCGTAGCCCACTTGATTTTGTGTTGTGGAAAATGTCGAAGCCGGGCGAGCCCACTTGGGAATCCCCATGGGGAGAAGGACGCCCAGGCTGGCACATCGAATGTTCGGCGATGAATTCAGCGATTTTGGGTAACCACTTTGATATTCATGGTGGAGGCTCTGATTTGCAGTTTCCTCACCATGAAAATGAAATTGCTCAATCATGCTGCGCACATGACACTCCCTATGTGAACACATGGATGCACAGTGGCATGGTGATGGTGGATAGAGAAAAAATGTCTAAATCATTAGGGAATTTTTTCACAATCCGCGATGTACTTGCTCACTATGATGCGGAAACGGTGCGCTATTTCTTGATGTCGGGCCATTATCGTAGCCAATTAAATTACAGCGAAGATAACCTAAAACAAGCGCGTGCCTCGCTAGAGCGTCTATACACAGCGTTGAGAGGGTTGGATTTAACCGTAGCAGTTGCGGGCGGTGAAGAGTATGTCAGCCGCTTTACGATAGCGATGAATGATGACTTTAATACGCCAGAGGCTTATTCCGTATTGTTTGATATGGCACGTGATATCAACAAGTTGAAGACAGAAAATCTTCAGCAAGCCAGCGCTCTTGGCGCACTTATGCGTGAGCTTGCCGATGTGATTGGCATTTTGCATCAAGATCCAGAAGTGTTTCTTAAAGGAGGCACTAATGGCGACGAACAAGTGGCTGAGATTGAAGCTTTGATCAAACTGCGTAATGACTCACGTGCAGCAAAAGATTGGGCTAATGCTGACGTGGCACGCGATAAGTTGAACGAACTCGGCATCATTTTAGAAGATGGCCCAAGTGGGACTACTTGGCGTCGTAAATAATCAGGCAGTTAACTTGTCGATGATGGGCTTGAACTTTATTGGTTAAGCCCATTTTGTTTTTCGTCCACGATTAAGGTTTTCATGTCAATTATTTTAGGTATAGATCCCGGTTCGCGAATCACAGGTTATGGTGTGATCAGGCAGCATGGACGATATTTGTACTATCTTGGTAGTGGATGTATTCGTACATCCGAAAAAGAGTTACCTGGGCGGCTCAAGCAAATTTACGCTGGCGTGACGGAAATCATCACACAGTTTCAGCCTGATGTTTTTGCCATCGAGCAAGTATTTATGGCAAAGAATGCGGACTCAGCACTCAAACTCGGGCAAGCAAGGGGCAGTGCTATTGTGGCGGCAGTGAATGCGGATCTTCCAGTCTATGAATATGCCGCTCGACTGGTTAAACAATCTGTAGTTGGTACGGGTAGTGCTGATAAAGCGCAGGTGCAACATATGGTCCAGCAAATGCTCAAATTATCGGCTAAGCCACAAGCGGATGCCGCTGATGCTCTGGGTGTGGCAATTTGTCATGCGAATACCAATAAAACCTTGATTGCGTTAGCTGGGCGGGCAAGCAGTGCTAAAAAAGGCCGATATCGCTGAAAAACCGATCTCGAGCGAGGTGGTATTTTTCTACTGGCTATACATCCAGTTATTTATTATCATCCGAGTCAAATAACCTCATTTCTCTAAGGAATTTCCTGTGATTGGACGTCTTCGCGGCATTCTGATTGAAAAGCAACCTCCAGAGCTATTGATTGAAGTCGCTGGCATTGGTTATGAAGTCCAAATGCCAATGAGTTGCTTCTATGAACTCCCTAAATTGGGCGAAGAAGCGGTCATTTATACCCATTTTGTGGTCCGAGAAGATGCGCAGCTTTTATATGGTTTCAACACGGTAAAAGAGCGAGCTTTATTTCGTGAAGTGATTAAAGCGAATGGCGTAGGGCCAAAATTAGGCTTGGGTATTTTGTCCGGAATGACGGCCGGTCAATTTGTTTCATGCGTTGAGCGTGAAGATATCTCCACATTAGTGAAGCTTCCTGGAGTGGGAAAAAAAACCGCTGAACGTTTGGTTGTTGAGATGAAAGATAGGCTGAAAGGTTGGGGAGCCGGTGACCTCTTCACTCCCGCTACTGACGCTGCGCCAGTCGATAACAATTCCTTGGAAGCGCTCACGAGCAATGCAGAAGAAGAAGCGATCAGTGCGTTACTTTCTTTGGGTTATAAGCCTCAACAAGCTTCTAAAGTAGTGGCACAAGTAATGAAGGCTGACATGACCAGCGAAGCGCTGATTAAAGAAGCCTTGAGAGCAATGGTATGATTGAAGCTGATCGCTTAATTGCCCCTGATAGTCCTATTTTTAAAGATGAAGATATTATTGATCGCGCGATTCGTCCCAAAAAATTAGCGGATTATCGTGGCCAAGATCATGTACGCAATCAAATGGAAATCTTCATTAAAGCGGCACAAATGCGCAGCGAACCACTCGACCATCTCCTGATTTTTGGCCCTCCAGGGCTTGGGAAAACAACATTAGCCAATATCGTTGCCAATGAGATGGAAGTGAATATCCGCACAACTTCTGGTCCGGTATTGGAAAAAGCAGGAGATTTGGCGGCATTACTGACTAACCTTGAAGAGAACGACGTTCTTTTTATTGACGAAATTCATCGCTTAAGTCCGGTGGTTGAAGAAATTCTTTATCCCGCAATGGAAGATTACCAGCTCGATATAATGATTGGCGAAGGTCCAGCCGCTCGGTCCATTAAAATCGATTTACCCCCTTTTACGTTGATTGGGGCAACAACTCGCGCTGGCTCGTTAACCTCACCCTTGCGTGATCGCTTTGGTATTGTACAGCGCCTTGAGTATTACAAAATTGATGATCTACAGTACATAGTGCAAAGAAGCGCGGACTGTTTAGGATTGTCGATGGAAGCGGATGGTGCACTTGAAGTGGCTAGGAGAGCAAGGGGAACGCCTCGGATTGCCAACCGTTTATTGCGCCGAGTTCGAGATTACGCTGAAGTGAAAGGCAACGGGCACATATGTATAGAGACTGCAGATAAAGCGTTAAACATGTTGGATGTTGATAGCCAAGGTTTCGACTATATGGATAGAAAGCTATTACTAGCGATTATGGACAAATTTGGCGGTGGCCCTGTTGGTCTCGATAACCTAGCCGCTGCAATCGGCGAAGAAAAAGATACCATTGAAGATGTGTTAGAACCCTTTCTTATCCAACAAGGTTATTTACAACGGACACCAAGAGGACGAATGGCGACCGATCGCGCCTATCTTCACTTCGGAATTGAAAAATAAGTTTACACCTCATCATCATTTTTAGGTGGTAAGCACAAAGTGTGAACTACATCTTATTTATGATAATTTCTTTACCACTAAAGAGTTAATGATGTGAAGTGTATTGTTAACTCTCTGTGTGATTCGTTGTATTAATTTCTATCCCTTTCACTAAATACTCACAACAATTTCATTCTTCCTTTGATGTGGATCATTTTGTTCTTTTTTTGTTCAGATTTGCCGCGTGAAAATTGATGTAAATCAAGGCTTTTTTCTCCCATAAATCTTTTGAAACAACCTGCATTTAGAAGTAGTATTAGTCCCAGCTATATTAGCTGATGCTTAACAATTAACTAACCATAACGGTACATGCTTGCAACAAAATTCTGATATTTTTCAACATTTGATGAGGTTATATCACTGATGAATTTTGAGGAATTTTAACCCGTTCAGCATGTCAAAAGTGTCATTCAGCCGGCACAAAGGAGTTACCATGATTGACGTCGTTGATCTATCGCGGTTGCAGTTTGCACTGACAGCGATGTATCACTTCCTGTTCGTTCCATTGACTCTAGGTATGGCTTTTCTTTTAGCCATCATGGAATCTTTGTATGTAATGACTGATAAGCAAATCTATAAGGACATGACAAAGTTCTGGGGTAAGCTTTTTGGTATTAACTTTGCCCTTGGGGTGGCCACTGGCCTCACTATGGAGTTCCAGTTCGGTACAAACTGGTCATACTATTCCCACTATGTAGGTGACATTTTTGGCGCCCCTCTTGCGATTGAAGCACTTGTAGCCTTCTTTTTAGAATCAACCTTTGTCGGTTTGTTCTTCTTTGGTTGGGATAGACTATCAAAACGCCAGCACTTGGGCGTGACTTGGTTGGTTGCTTTGGGGTCCAATTTCTCGGCACTTTGGATCTTGATTGCGAATGGTTGGATGCAAAACCCAGTTGGCGCAGAATTCAATTTTGAAACTATGCGTATGGAAATGGTTAGCTTTGCTGAAGTCGTTTTCAACCCTGTCGCTCAAGTGAAATTTGTGCATACCGTAGCTTCTGGTTACACCACTGGCGCGATGTTCATTCTTGGTATTAGTTCATATTACTTGCTGAAAGGTCGAGACGTTGCGTTTGCACGCCGCTCATTCGCTATCGCTGCATCATTCGGCATGGCCGCTATTTTGTCCGTGATTGTGCTTGGTGATGAATCAGGATATGAAGTGGGTGAAGTTCAAAAGGTGAAGCTGGCTGCGATTGAAGCTGAGTGGCACACGGAACCTGCACCGGCTGCATTTACACTGTTTGGTTTGCCTAACCAAGACGCCATGCACACCGATTATGCAGTAAAAATTCCGTACGTGATGGGTATTATCGCTACACGTTCACTGGATACCGAAGTCACAGGGTTACGCGATCTACGCGATCAACACGTTGACCGAATTCGTAACGGTATGTATGCCTATGAACTGTTAGAGAAATTACGTGCAGGCGAAAAATCGCCAGCAAACATTGCCGCTTTTGAAGAAGTGAAAGGCGATTTGGGCTACGGCTTATTGCTAAAACGTTATACCGATAAAGTGAGCGATGCAACGGAAGAGCAAATTCAAGCCGCCGCCGATGATTCAATTCCAACCGTATGGCCACTATTTTGGTCATTCCGTCTGATGGTCGGTGTTGGTTTTGTGATGCTATTTGTCTTTGGTGCAGCATTTATTCAAACTTGTCGTCAGAAAATTGAGCAAAAACAATGGGTACTTAAAGCCGCCTTGTTCAGTATTCCTCTACCGTGGATTGCAATTGAAGCGGGTTGGTTTGTTGCTGAATATGGCCGTCAACCATGGGCTGTTGGTGAAATATTGCCGACCAATGTTGCTGCTTCTGCGCTAACTCTGGGCGAATTATGGACCTCATTGTTTGCGATTCTTGCACTGTACACAGTGTTCTTGATTGCTGAAGTTTACCTGATGGTTAAATTTGCTCGTAAAGGGCCTAGCAGCCTGAAAACTGGTCGTTATCACTTTGAGCAAAACGCAAACTCTGTTGAAGACAAAGTTAGCCGTCAAGTCGAAGCATAAGGCAGGGAGATAGAATAATGTTTGATTACGAAATCTTGCGACTAATTTGGTGGGTGCTGATCGGCGTACTGCTGGTTGGTTTTGCAATCACGGATGGTTTTGACATGGGCGTTGGTGCTCTTGTTCCCGTCATTGGTAAGAATGACAGTGAGCGTCGTGTCATGATCAACTCTATTGCTCCACACTGGGATGGTAACCAAGTTTGGCTTATCACGGCAGGTGGTGCACTGTTTGCGGCTTGGCCGTTAGTCTATGCGACATCATTTTCCGGATTTTATTTGGCTATGATTGTTACATTGGCTGCATTATGGCTTCGTCCGATTGGTTTGGATTACCGTTCAAAAATTGAAGATCCAAAGTGGCGTAATACTTGGGATATCTGTATTTCAATTAGTGGCTTTGTACCACCAGTCATCTTTGGTGTTGCCTTTGGCAACTTACTACAAGGCGTGCCATTCCAACTCAGTGATTTCATGATGCCAACGTATCACGGTTCATTTTTTGGTCTGTTGAACCCATTTGCTCTGCTTTGTGGCTTAGTCAGCTTGTTTATGATTATTTTACAAGGTGCCGCTTGGCTACAGATGAAAACCACCGATGAGCTGCATGCACGCGCTCGTGGCGTCGCTCAACTAATGGGCTTGTTGGTTGCTGTTACTTTCGTCGCTGCAGGGTTTTGGATCCAAAACATCGATGGTTACGTGATTACCAGCGTCATTGATACACATGCCGCATCAAACCCACTCAATAAAGAAGTGATACGTGAGGCGGGGGCGTGGATGGCTAATTTCAACGCTTACCCATTACTATGGATAGCGCCAGCTTTGGGTGTTGCCATGCCACTACTTGCTGTGTTGGCGTCGCGTTTTGAAAAAGGTGGTCTCGCATTCTTGGCTTCTAGCTTAGCCAATGCGGGTGTGATTTTCACCGCTGGTTTTGCGATGTTCCCATTTATCATGCCTTCAAGCTTAGTACCAAGTAATAGCTTGACCATGTGGGACTCAACATCGAGTGAATTGACGTTGAACTTAATGACAGTGGTCGCTTTTGTAATGGTACCTATCATTCTTGGTTACACCACTTGGACTTACTACAAGATGTTTGGTCGTCTTGATAGCAAGTTTATTGAAGAAAACAAAAACTCACTTTACTAAGGAGCATAGATATGTGGTATTTCGCATGGATTCTAGGTGTGCTTTTAGCTTGTGCATTTGGCATCATCAACGCTCTTTGGTTAGAGCATTCTGAAATGATGGACAAAGACAGTGAGTAAACTTGCAATGCAAGTCACTGAGTACCATAAACTGGTTGATAAGACTCTGCTCAGAGTCTTATCGCTCTTGCTTGGTTTTTATCATATCGCCATGATTATGTGGGATCCCGAGCTGTATTCTCAGAGCATTGGTGGTTTTAACGCGGTTATTTCACCACTCATGATATGGGCGCTGTGTGCAAGTATGGTTTTTGGTGTTGGCTTTAGACCACGCAAATGGTTTTGGCAATTATTGTTTAGCCCCTACATTTCATTATCGATCTTAATTTACCTAACGATTATTCGACTAGTTTGATATTTACTGTGTATGAATAACCTGTCGAAGGTTGATTAACGACCCACATTAGTGCTGCCTCTTTGAGACAGCACTAATTTTTTGTTTCAAGTTTTGTAAAAGTCCACTCAATGCTTGTACTAACGTCAATGAGTTGCGTTATAGTATCCGCCTAAATCTGTATATGTGTTGGAACCTTTGTGCAAAATACAGCCTCAGCCTTTCATTGGCCTGTAACGATTTACTATGAAGATACGGATGCTGGTGGTGTCGTCTATCACTCAAACTATCTTAAATTCTTTGAACGAGCCCGAACTGAAATGTTACGCGCAGTTGGAGTGTCTCAGCAGACGCTTTTGCAGCAGAACATTGGTTTTGTGGTCAGGCACGTTGACATCGATTTTCTACAAGCTGCACGTTTAGACGATATGCTGACGATAAATACTGTGATTTCGGCATTGAAAAAAGCCTCACTGATCTTCTGTCAAGAGCTCGTCAATCCTGAAGGTAAAGTATTGTGTAAAGCAATAGTTAAGGTAGCATGCATCGACAATCAGAACATGAGGCCAAAAGCGATGCCTCAATCAATAATTTTGGAGTTAACCCATAGTGACTGCTGATATCTCAATTCTCGATCTGTTTTTGCAAGCCAGCTTATTGGTCAAGATGGTGATGCTAATCCTTTTGGGGATGTCTATCGTTTCGTGGGCGATGATCATCAAACGTAGTAAAGTCCTTTCCCAAGCAGAAAAGAACGCTGATGCTTTCGAAGACAAATTTTGGTCTGGTACTGACTTATCTGTTATTTATCAAGATGTCAAAAAGCGTAAAGATGAACTTTTGGGTACAGAAGAGATTTTTTACTCTGGCTTTACCGAATTTGCACGTTTACGCAAGACTAACGCCACTTCACCCGATTTCATAATGGAAGGGACGGGACGTGCGATGCGAGTTGCTGTCGCAAGGGAAGTGGACGAGTTAGAGACCAGTCTGCCATTTCTAGCGACCGTGGGTTCTATCAGCCCATACATTGGATTATTTGGTACGGTATGGGGAATCATGCACTCATTTATTGCGTTAGGTGCGGTGAAGCAAGCGACGTTAGCAATGGTGGCTCCTGGTATTGCAGAGGCGCTGATTGCGACCGCCATGGGTTTATTTGCGGCTATTCCTGCGGTGATGGCTTACAACAGGTTGAGCAATAAAGTCAGCAAGTTAGAGCATAATTACGCCACCTTTTCTGAAGAATTTCATAGCATTCTTCACCGCCAAGCGATGGCTGGTAGGGAATAGACGATGGTGGGTTACCAGCGTAAAAAGCGCAAGTTGACAGCTGAGATTAACGTTGTCCCTTATATCGACGTTATGCTCGTGTTGCTGATTATTTTTATGGTGACATCGCCGTTTGTCACTCAAGGCGTTGACGTCGAGCTTCCTAAAACAACCACTTCAAAGTCAGCGGCTGAGCTGAAAGGTGATAGTGATAGTAGTTTTATCATCGTGGAAATAGATAAAGAAGGTCGTCTCGGGTTGAGCGTAAATAATGATGAAGTCGAGCGGGGTCTTTCGCTGCAAGATGTCATCATTAGAGTCAAAGCTGAATTGTCGTTGAAACCGGATTCACCGGTTGCGGTTGGCGGTGATGCTGCAACGCCTTATGCAGAAGTGATACTGGTTCTGGATGAATTGAATCGTGCGGGCATTTCAAAAGTAGGTCTGCTAACCGAAATTAAAGGATAGTTTGTACTGTTCATGAAAGATCATAAATCCAAAAAAAGCGATTACAAAAAGCCCATCATTATCTCGGCTGTTTTGCATATAGTGTTGATCATTGCTTTGTTATGGGGTTCGGATTTTAGCCTAACTAAGCCCGAGCCTGCAGGGCAGATGGTTCAAGCTGTGGTGATTGATCCACAATTGGTACAAAAACAGGCCCAGCAAATTCGTAACCAGCGTGAAGCCGCTGCCAAAAAAGAGCAGGATCGGCTGGATAAGTTACGCCGCGAAAGTGAGCAGTTGGAAAAAAACCGCAAGGCGGAAGAAGAGAATATTCGCCAACTAAAAGAACAACAAGCTCAGGAAGCGAAAGCGGCCAGAGAAGCTGAAAAGCAACGTGCCGAAAAAGAACAAGAGCGTAAAGTGGCAGAAGAACGAGCTCGTAAAGAAAGAGAGCGAGCGGTAAAAGCGGAAACGGAACGTAAGATAAAAGAAGAAGCGGTAAAAAAAGCAGAACAGGAGCGCATCGCTAAAGAGGCTGAAATTGCGAAAGCGGAAAAAGAACGCATTGCCCGTGAAAAAGAGGCAGAACAAGCTAAAGAGAAAGCTCGTAAAGAGCGAGAAGCAGCAGAGCGAGCCGAGAAAGAGCGAATAGCCAAAGAACAAGAGGCGAAGAAAGCGGCCGAAAATGCAAAAAAAGAGAAAGCACGTCTAGAGAGATTGGAGCGTGAACGCAAAGAACAAGAAGCGGCGCTGAATAACATTTTTTCTGGGTTAGAAACAGAAGCAGAGCAAAATAGCTCAGCTCGTTCCCAATTTGTAATGAACGAAGCTCAGCGGTATGGAGCAATCTATACGCAGCTCATTCAACAAAATTTGCTGATTGAAGACAGTTTTAAAAGTAAACAGTGCAAAGTGAACCTACGGCTCATTCCAACGGGAACTGGAGCAATAGTCGGTAATCTAAGCATTATTGATGGTGACTCAAGGTTATGCGCGGCGACAAAACGTGCTGTGGCGCAGGTGGGGACGTTTCCGCTGCCCAAAGATGATCTTGATGTAGTCAATCAATTGAAAAACATTAATTTAACTGTAGAACCAAATTAAAAGGAAAAGCTTGTGTTAAAGCGATTGATGTTAGGATGCTTACTTGTCATCGCAAGTAGTGTACAGCTCGCCAACGCCGCATTGGAGCTTGTGATCACCGACGGCATTAATTCAGCAAGGCCGATTGCTATCGTACCGTTTAAGTGGGAAGGCAAAACAAAATTACCGCAGGATGTCTCTGCGGTGATCGCGTCAGATTTGCAACGTAGTGGTAAATTCAGCCCGATTGCGACCAGCAAAATGCCACAAACGCCTTACAATGAAACCGATGTGAAGTTTGATGCTTGGACCAGTATTGGTGTTGATGCTTTGCTCACTGGTAGCATTACGCAAAATGCAGAAGGTAACTATGTCATCAACTACCAATTGGTAGATGTAGTGCGTGGTCAACTGACACAAGGCCAAAGCAAAGCATTAAGTAACGATGGACAGTTGGTGCTTTCTAAAGATCATGTTTTATTCAATAAAGTTGCCACCGTACCAGCAAACCGAATGCGTGAGTATGCGCATCGAATTTCAGATTTGGTCTATCAAGAACTCACGGGTGATAAGGGTGCGTTTCTCACTCGTATTGCCTACGTGGTGGTCAACGACGATGAACAATATCCTTACCAACTAAGGGTTGCTGACTATGACGGTTACAATGAACGTTTAGTACTTCGTTCAAAACAGCCTTTGATGTCACCGACTTGGTCACCTGATGGTAAGCAACTGGCGTATGTGAGCTTCCAAAACGGCCAAGCGGAAATATTCATCATGAATATTTATACTGGCGAAAGAGAGAAAATGACCTCGTACCCACGTCATAATGGGGCACCAAGGTTCTCGCCAGATGGGAAAACTCTCGCCTTGGTGTTGTCTAAAACGGGCAGCTTACAGGTTTATACTCTGGACTTGGCAACCAAGAAGCTGAAACAAATAACGAGTGGCAGATCAAATAATACAGAACCGTTCTGGCATCCTGATGGTAAATCGCTAATATTTACTTCGGATCGGGGTGGTAAACCACAGATATATCAAGTAAATTTATCAGACGGTTCTACCAATCGTCTGACATGGCAAGGCAGCCAGAATTTAGGTGGACAAATAACGCCTGATGGTCGATTCCTTGTCATGGTAAACCGAAGTAATTCGGGTTTTAATCTGGCGAAACAAGATTTGGAAACTGGTTCAGTGCAAATTCTAACAAAGACTTTGCTCGATGAGTCTCCAAGTATTGCACCCAATGGTGGTATGGTCATATACAGTTCTATTTATAACAAAGCGAATGTACTTTCGATGGTGTCTATAGATGGGCGTTTCAAAGCTAGATTACCGGCAACAAATGGTCGCGTTAGGGCTCCTGCGTGGTCTCCGTTTTTATAGCAAGTAAGTATCAAAAAGTAAGGAAAAAAAATGCAACTTAATAAAGTTCTTAAAGGGCTACTGATTGCGCTACCAGTACTTGCAGTAACTGCATGTAGTTCAAGCGATGAAGCGACAAACGCTTCTGGTACTCAAACTAACCAGTCTACTTCAGGTTCAGCAAACAGCGTTGATACAACCGTAGTTTCTCCAATTGATGCGAATGGCCAACTCTCTGAACAAGAGCTAAAGGAACAAGCTCTTCGTGAAACTCAAACCATTTATTTCGCATTTGATAACGCGACAATTGCTGGTGATTACGAAGATATGCTTGCTGCACACGCAGCTTACCTAAGCAAAAATTCAGCAATGAAAGTTACCATCGAAGGCCATGCTGACGAACGTGGTACGCCTGAATATAACATCGCGCTAGGTGAGCGTCGTGCACAAGCTGTAGCGAAATATCTACAAGCGCTAGGTGTACAAGCTGACCAAATCTCGATCGTTAGCTATGGCGAAGAGAAGCCACTTCTTCTTGGTCAATCTGAAGAAGTGTATGCGAAGAACCGCCGCGCGGTTCTCGTATACTAATCGAGGAATCGCCTCATGTTCAGTAACTTAAAGCGAATTGTAACGCTTACGTTACTGGCAAGTGCAGCGGGTCAAGTACTCGCTGCACCAGCTCCAGTATCCGATCTTAGCAATAGCTCTTCAGCAAGCACATCTCGTGCTCAACAATCATCATCTGAATCTAATGTACAACGTCTTGAACGTCTGCTTGAAAACCGTAATAGCGTTCAACTCAAAATGCAGCAGCAGCTCGATGATATGGCACTTGAAATCAGCGAACTACGTGGCCAGTTAGAGCGTAATAGCTACGATATGCAGCAAATGTTGCAGCGTCAGCGTGAACTCTTTATCGAGTTAGATCGCGTACGTGGCGAAATGAAGAATACAACCGCAAGTTCGTCACAGCCGACAACGGACACTGATATTGCAGGAACGTTTAGCAGCAATGTTGATGAACAAACTGCCTATCAGAATGCGGTTGATTTAATCCTGAAGAAAAGGGATTACAGTGGTGCTATTGCAGCGTTTCAACAGTTTCAAAAAGATTATCCAGATTCTAATTTTGCGTCTAATGCCCATTACTGGTTAGGGCAGCTCTATTTTGCGAAAAAGCAGGATAAAGAAGCGACACAAAGTTTTGCCGCCGTGCTCACTTACAGTGACTCCAATAAACGTGCTGATGCGCTGGTTAAGTTAGGTGACATTGCCAAGCGCAATAATAATACTGCGCAAGCAAATAAGTATTATCAGCAAGTTGTGGATGAATACCCTACAAGTGCGTCTGCCAAGGTTGCTAAAGAGAATTTGAATTGATAACAATTTGAGTTAATAAAAAGAGGCCTTGTGGCCTCTTTCTTCGACGGCACTATTTTATGAATCGCTTTTGATCCTTCGTTAGGTGCGGTGTACAATGCTCGGATTCTTGGAAGTTGCGTAGAGCAAGAGCAATGAGCCACATATTAGATACGATTGAAACTATTTATCCATTTCCGCCAAAGCCCATTCCACTGACGGTTGAGCAAAAACAAGCCTATACAGCAAGTATCAAACAACTCTTAAAAGAAAAAGATGCAGTATTAATTGCGCATTACTATACCGATCCTGAAATTCAAGCTCTCGCTGAAGAAACCGGCGGTTTTGTTGGTGATTCATTAGAGATGGCCAAGTTTGGTAATCGCCATCCTGCCAGTACATTGATCATCGCTGGTGTGCGATTTATGGGCGAATCAGCAAAAATCTTAACCCCTGAAAAACGCATTTTAATGCCAACCTTAAAAGCAGAATGCTCCTTGGATCTGGGGTGTCCTGCCGATAAATTCACAGAATTTTGTGATGCACACCCAGATCATACCGTTGTTGTGTATGCAAACACATCGGCGGCGGTCAAAGCTCGTGCCGATTGGGTGGTTACATCGAGCATTGCACTTGATATTGTTGAGCACTTAGATGCGGAAGATAAACCCATAATTTGGGGGCCAGATCGCCATTTAGGCTCATACATCGAGAAAAAAACGGGCGCAAAGATGTTGCTCTGGCAAGGTGAATGCGTAGTACACGACGAGTTCTCTGCCGATGCATTGCGTAAGATGAAAGCACTGTATCCTGATGCAGCCATCCTTGTGCATCCAGAATCACCAGCCAGTGTGGTAGAACTTGCGGATGCTGTAGGCTCTACAAGCCAGTTGATTAAGGCAGCAAAATCCTTACCTCAACAGAAAATGATTGTGGCGACCGATAAAGGCATCTTTTTTAAGATGCAGCAGTTAGTCCCTGAGAAAGAATTGATTGAAGCACCGACGGCAGGAGCAGGGGCAACATGCCGAAGCTGCGCGCATTGTCCTTGGATGGCGATGAATGGTCTTCGAGCGATTGAGTCAGCTCTTATGGAAGGCGGTAAAGATCACGAAATTTTCGTCGATGAAGCCGTGAGAGTGAAATCACTCATCCCATTAAACCGTATGTTGGATTTTGCTGAACAGTTAAATTTGCAAGTCAAAGGGAATGCCTAATTCCTTTCGGTGGTAGTGGATGAAAAAAGGCTCTTATTCAGAGCCTTTTTTATCGCAAGCAAATTGATTTGAAATTAACGTTATTCGAAAATAAAACTATTCAAAAACAAAGTTATTGCTCTAGTGCCAACTGAGCGCCGCGCTGCGTTAAGCCACACAACATCACCGGTATGGCCTGATAGATTTCTTCAAACTGGTCGAGTCCTTGCATACCTTGTTGGGAAAGTGTTGCTAAGGACGTCTCCGGATCATAAAGCATACTCAGCGAAAGGAGCACGCCCCCAAGTAGCGCATTATCTTGGCTATCTTCAGGCATTAACGTTTCCCAATCATCACGCGTAAGTTGCCAACCTTGAAGAAAACCTTCACAAAAATCACGGACATGTTCAGTCACTATTTCTTGTTCATCGAGTGAGCAACCTGCAGGCCAGCTCCATTGATTTTCGAGCAAAGCAGGGCGATAGTCATTCCACATTTCAACGATCAGTTGGAAATAGGTTTCTAGCTGTTTGCCTTCGCTAAATGGCGCGATCTCTTCTCCCCCCCATAGAAAAGGGAGCCATTCCTCTGGCGGGAGCAAGTTAGGCGCTGACGCCATGGATGCGACAAAACCTTGAGTTTTGGCCTCATTAAGCAATTTATCTTCTAGTTCGGGTTGGGTAAGGAGTTCTTGTAAATTCACAGCAGATCCCATCAGTTGCCGAGTGTATTTGCAGCCATTTTAACGTTAAAGCGATACAATGTGCGAATTTTGCTGATAATTTGTTGGCTTTAGTGAGGTTTTACAACAATCAACATATTGCTCGCTAAGATTATTCACTATAATTTGCACAAAAGAAAAAATTGAAAGGATTTATGAGAGCACCTATTTCATTGAAGAAGAAGAGCATTATCGCCCTTTCTTTTTATCTCTGCTTTTTTATTGCGATCACAGGTACCGTCACTTATTGGATTGTCGAAGCGCCACTACGAGCTGAATTAAAACAGAATTTAGATCTTCGTGCAGAAGTGTTATCAGCCCAAATTCGCGAACCTCTCAACCGTTCTATTGGTGTGCTCCAAAGCATTGTCAGCCTTGGGCAAGCTGCAACCAACCAAGCTGAGCAAGACAGAATGCTCTCTTCGCTGTTCACTATACTTGATGATGTTGTCGTCAGTGGTGGGCTATGGCCGAAACCCTACAGTATTAATGCATCGCAGCGATACAGTAGCCTGTTTTATAATCGAGCCGCTGACGGTCAAGTCGACAAATTGCATTCTTGGAACAATCAAGAAGCGCATGGTTACGATAACGAAGTGTGGTACAACGCAGCAAAAGAGAAGCCTGTCGGTAGTGTGGTATGGTCAGAAGTCTATGTCGATGCCTATACGCACGTTCAGATGATCACGGCTTCATCGCCCTATTACGTTAACGGTGAATTTGCTGGAGTAGCAACAGTCGATCTGTCATTGGCGGGGTTAGCCACATTTATTGCCAGTCAAGCGGAGCTTTATAACCTTGGCGTATCCTTAAGTGATTCGGGGGGCTCCCTGATCACTGAACATAATTTTATAATACGTGAAGAAGCTAACGTAAGTCATTTCGGTTTTGGTGATTTTGAATGGCGAGTTGATGTTATTAATGCCCATCGGTTAGTGAATGACGAAGTGTTTGATCTGGTGATGAATGTCGAACGGAGTATCATTCCAATCCTTTTAGTTTGCGTTATGATCGGTTATTACTTGATCAATCAATATGTGATCAAACCGATTACCATCATAGCCAAAAAAGTGAGTGATTCTAAACAAGGCGGTATTATCGATATGCCGTATCGAAGCCAAGATGAGATCCGCCAGCTTATCGATTCATTTAACCAAAAAACCGTTTATCTTGAAGCGGAAAAAGTGAAAGCTCAAGCTTCCACTCAAGCCAAAAGTGCTTTCTTAGCAACTCTGTCACACGAAATCAGAACTCCAATGAATGGTGTTTTAGGAACCGCGCAAATCTTATTGAAAACAGAGCTTTCCCCAGAACAGAGGCAACACCTTAATAGTCTGTATGAGTCTGGCGAGCACATGATGGTGCTGCTTAACGAAATTCTCGATTTCTCCAAGATTGAACAAGGGCGATTAGAACTTGATAACACCCGTTTCCCCTTGGATTTACTGATTGGTAGTATTAACAGTGTTTACCATACCTTATGCAATGAAAAAGGACTGCAGTTTAGGATTTACAGCGATATTGTTCACGATCGCTGGTATTACTCAGATAAAGCACGATTGAGACAGATTCTGTTTAACTTACTTAATAATGCGGTCAAGTTTACCTCTCACGGCTTTGTCGAAGTGACTCTAAAAGAGCAGCAGATGGAAGATAAACGGTATCTTTCTATTCGGATACGGGATTCGGGGATAGGTATAGCAAAAGAGGCTCAGGAAAAAATATTCCGCCCATTTGAACAAGCTGAATCATCGACGACAAGGCGTTTTGGTGGAACGGGGTTGGGCTTAGCGATTGTAAAACAAATTGTAGAGCTAATGGATGGGACAGTCACGGTAACCAGTGAGTTAGGAATTGGTACCAGTTTTCACGTTATGCTAGCGATAGAAACAACGACGCCCGGGACCATTGAAGTCAAGCCACGTCGCAAGCTTAATTACCAAGGACTGAAAGCTCTCATTGTGGAAGATAACCGGACCAACTCTATCATCATCGAAACCTTTATGAAGAATAAAGGGTTTACATGCGATTGTGTTGAGAATGGTGAATTGGCAATTCAAGCGGTTGTTGGCGGGAATTATGACCTGATATTGATGGATAACCATATGCCCGTAATGGATGGCGTAGAAGCGGTGTCTGCGATTCGGATCTTAGTTGGGGAGCAACGTAATGTGCTCATTTTTGGTTGTACTGCTGATGTTTTCAAAGAAACTCGTGAGCGAATGTTGTCGGCCGGCGCTGATTATATTGTCACCAAACCCATTGATGACAATGAATTAGATGATGCTCTTTTCCAATTTGTCGAAAAACTGTATCAATATCATCCAGAGTCCTCTATGCCGCTAAAGATAGGCTCAGCCGAGGAATCATTGGTGACGTTTTATATGGCCGTGGAAGATCAAAACATAGAACTTGCATTAGCCATGATTCAACGTTTGATACAGCAGTTGCCGGAGATTGAAAATACTCATATTCATCAAGTGCTAATCGATACCCAAACAAGCTTAGAAAAACACCAGTTACCTACACAGCAGCAAGTCGATTTGCTAACGGTATTGCTTTCCGATTTTTGTAATTAAATAACCATTTTGAGATTTAGTAAGAATGCGTTGTAACAGGAATTTAAAGAATAGCGTTAGATTCTAGTTTCCGATTCAAAATTGGTTATAAATTTACCTAAGTTAATTAAAATTGGTCACTAAATCTACAGAATATGTGTTCTAATTCCCTCATTATCTAGCTTGTTGTTATTTTCTAGGTATCTGTATTGCTGATTGGCATATTTAATAGTTATATCTATTGTGTAGAGGGAAGTAATGAAAGCTCGTGGCCCATTTTGTATTCGTCATGCTGCGGCGGACACATTTGCAATGGTTGTTTTTTGTTTTATATCAGGCATGATCATTGAAATTTTCATCTCTGGAATGACCTTCGAACAGTCGCTAGCATCACGTACACTGTCTATCCCAGTTAATATCGCAATAGCATGGCCTTATGGCGTATTTCGTGACTTTATTCTGCGCCAGGGACGTCAATGGTCTGAGACTGGCTTAATGAAGAATGTCTCGGATTTGGTTGCTTACGTTCTATTTCAATCTCCGGTCTATGCCGCCATTCTATGGGCTGTAGGCGCATCTACAGAGCAGATCATAACCGCAGTATCAAGCAATGCCATTGTGTCGTGTGGAATGGGCGTTCTCTATGGCTATTTTTTAGATATGTGCCGCCGTTGGTTCCGTGTCCCTGGTTATCATCGTAGCGCCTAACCGTGACACTCACTGAAGAAAGGCTTGTATTGAATTTCATCAAATAAGTCAATAAGTAGTCAAACGAACCAAAGTGGTGGGCTTTTTTATTATTTTGGCTTGACCTAATCCTATAGAATCATTAAATTAGCGCCTCGTTAGCCAAATGCGCTAACCACAATATAATTTGGTGAGTTGTCCGAGTGGCTTAAGGAGCACGCCTGGAAAGTGTGTATACGGCAACGTATCGAGAGTTCGAATCTCTTGCTCACCGCCATATTCTAAACCGTAGACGATCGTCTACGGTTTTTTTGTGCGTAAAATACCATGTTAACTCAAGCTTAACTCACTGTTTAATCTAAACAATCTCAATGCATCCCCTGCTAAAAAGTTATTAAATAGCCATTCACTCAAAAATAATTCCAATTCAGAGCTAAACTGTCATATATAAAACTAATTTCACTTATTGGCTATGGTTACGAAAAAGCACAAAGCTCAGACATTTCATAAAGTTGCAGTGGCTATTGTTGTATTGGTAGTCACTATTGCTATTTTTAATAGGCAACTTGGTCATTTTTATGATGCTAGCCGTGTTGAAGAGCGTAAAGCAGTAAGAATAGCGGTTTCGCAAACGCCACTCTCTTCCTCCTTTATTATTGCCGAAAGTTTGGGTTTTTTTGAACAACAAGGGGTGAATGTCGAACTAGTGCCCTGTTCTGGAGGTGTGGCCTGTTCTCAAGCTTTGTTTAGTGGGAATGTAGACTATGCGACTGCCTCTGAGTCGGTGGTTATGTTTAAGCTTTTCCAGCGTAATGATTTTGCACTATTAACCAGTTTTGTTGAGTCAGATAACGATTTAAAGCTGCTCACGTTAGAGCGATTAGGCATTGTTAACCTGAGTGATTTGGAAGGTAAAAAAGTAGGCATCGTTAAGGCGAGTGCCAGTGAGTTTTACTTTGATTCATTGTTGATTGCCAGTGACCTGAAAGAGATGGCTGTTGAAAAAGTCTATTTACCACCAGAAGCGCTAAATGACTCTTTATTCTCCTCACAAGTTGATGCTATTTCTGTTTGGGAACCTTACGGTTATAAAACTGAAACCTCTGCACCATCCGATGTATTGAACCTTGGGCTATCTGGTATTTATCATTTGTCGTTTAATTTACTTTCGATGAAAGCAACCGTCGAAGAGGCGCATGACGAGATAGTGGCAATATTACGTGCATTAAAAGAGGCTAATGAATGGATTAACCTCAATCCTGAACAATCGAGAGAGGTGATTGCACAGGCCTTAAATATTCCGTTACCCCAACTCGAGTGGTCTTGGAATGATTATGTATTTCGTTTGTCGTTAGGTAATGCACTTTTATCTAATTTACAGCTTCAAGCAAGATGGGCGATTGAGGCTGGTATGGTTACGGGCGACAAGCCGGATTTTCGGACAGTACTTGCTTCCAAGTCGATCGAGGAAGTGCTACGTACTAAGGTATCGATAAAATGATCAGTTCGATTGTGCGTAAATTGACATTATTGTTCGCATCCACGGCATTTCTAATCCTTTTGATCACTTTTTCTCTGTGGGGCTTACTTAAAGAACAAGAGCAAACAAAAAAAGATCTAGAAGATATTATGCAGATCCAATTGAGTGTGGATTTGTTGCGTAGCCAACTTTGGATTTTCCTGCAGTATTCTGATGTATCAAGTTTGGACCAGGTTGATATTGCTCAGCAAAGCCTCTCCAAGAGACTGCTTAATCATAAGATGATGGGCAAACATATTGAAAACTTACAACGCATGAACTCTAGCCTTTCTGTCTTACTGAAACAAGAAAAAAAGCTTACTAATCAATACCATGAAGAAAAAATTAACTCTTTAATTAGTGCGAAAGGGCTGCTACATTCACGTTACAATATGCTCGTGCAAAATATGACTGAAGAGTTGTTTTACTTACAAAAATCAGTCTTAGCAAAAAGCATTGAGAGTCAACAAATGACCTTGATGTTGAGTGCACTGAAAATATTATTTTTTTCAATCTTAGTGAGTGGCATTGCGTGGTTGATTTTGAAACGTTTCAAAAGAGGGTTTGCGTCAATTAAACAAGGTATCCTAGCTTTGACGTATGGTGACCTTGAAAGCAAGATTGAACCAGTTAATCTGGATATTGAATTTGTAGCTTTGGCTGACTTTTTTAACCATATGAAGGTCTCACTAAAAACGACAACCGTGACAAAAGATGAATTGCAATTAGAGGTTGAGCGACAAACCTCAGAGTTAAAAATCCAAAAAGATCAGCTTCAGTTTCTATCTGAACATGATTCGTTGACGGGGTTACTTAATCGGCGAGCGTTTGAAAAGTTGTTGGATAACGCCATCGTTAAAGCCAATAGGACCAAGGTGAAGTTAGCGCTGCTTTTCATTGATTTGGACAATTTCAAAACCATCAACGACACTCAAGGCCACTGCGCGGGAGATGAAATTTTAAAGCAAATCGCGATTCGCTTAGAGGCCAGTATCCGCCAATCTGATTTTGCGGCAAGGCTTGGCGGTGATGAATTTGTAGTGTGCCTCGATCTGATTGATGAGTACGACTTTGTCGCAGAGAAAGTCAAACAAATCATCAAATGCTTAGGGCTGCCCATTGAGTTTGAAGGGCAAAGCCTAACCGTTGGTGTTAGTGTCGGTATCAGCTACTTCCCCTTACAAACCAATAGTATGCACCATTTAATGGCCTTAGCTGATGAGGCGATGTATCAAGCGAAAGAGGTGGTTGGTAACACTTATTGCCAAAACATTGATCCCTTAAGGGGAGTTTTTACAGTGGAAGACGTGGTGAGTTAACGCCATTTTTCTGCATAGGAAGCGGCTGGGTCGAGGCTGATTCATGAGTAGATAGTCGCAATCCCTGAATAATACCGTTTATCAATTGAACCTGACTCAGTTTCCTTTTACCCTGTGCTTCTCCCCCCATATTATCGCTAGGAGCATCGTCATGCAGCTTCGTGATCCTCAACTTTTTAAACAACAATGTTATCTCAATGGTCAATGGGTTTGTGCATCCAACTCGCTCACCTCAACCGTTTACAACCCTTATGACGGCACTCTGATTGGAACGGTTCCGCAGCTAGATAGTGCGCAAGTCCAACAAGCGATTGAGGGTGCAGAGCTTGCGCAGAAACTGTGGAAAAAACAGCCAGCGGCGGATAAAGCGAGAGTGCTTAGAGCTTGGTATGAATTGATTGTTGAACACAGCGATGATCTGGCACTGATTTTAACCAACGAGCAAGGCAAACCTTTAGCGGAAGCGAAAGGCGAGATCAGCTATGCTGCCAGCTTTGTCGAATGGTATGCCGAAGAGGCAAAACGAGCTTATGGTGAGCTTGTTCCGAGTCATAAATCGGATGCAAGAATACTGGTATCGAAAGAACCTATTGGTGTGGTTGCTGCGATCACGCCTTGGAATTTCCCTGCGGCTATGGTGACTCGTAAATGTGCTCCAGCGATTGCGGCTGGGTGCGCAGTGGTACTCAAACCAGCACCAGATACGCCTTTTACGGCTCTTGCTTTGGTAGAATTGGCGCATCGTGCTGGGCTTCCCGCTGGCTTATTGCAAGTGGTGACCGGAGAGGCAATCGCAATCGGGCAACAATTAACCAGCAGCAAAGTGGTACGGAAACTCTCATTTACTGGCTCAACAGGAGTGGGGAAAATATTAATGGCACAGTGCGCGCACAACATCAAAAAGTTGTCGCTCGAGCTGGGTGGTAATGCCCCTTTTATTGTGTTTGATGATGCCGACATTAATGCCGCCGTAGAGGGTGTGATGGTGGCGAAGTTTCGTAACGCTGGTCAAACTTGTGTCTGTGCCAATCGAATCTATGTGCAAGAGGGCGTGTACGATAAATTTGTTAAAAAATTGGTTGATAAAGTCAGCAAGCTGATTGTGGGAAATGGGTTGGAATCGGGCGTAACAATGGGGCCTTTAATCAATGATGCGGCGGTGGCTAAAGTCAAATTACATATTGCGGATGCCACCGCGCAAGGCGCTTTAGTGCAATATGGCACTCTGCCTCAAGCCGGTAGCCGTTTGTTTGAGCCTCACGTATTAACTGAGATGACAGAAGAGATGTTGGTGGCTCAAGAAGAAACCTTTGGCCCACTTGCACCTTTGTTCCGTTTCTCTCACGAAGAGGAAGTGATTGAACGTGCAAACCACACGGATTCTGGATTAGCTGCATACTGCTATACGCAGTCATTGGCTCGGGCTTGGCGATTGAGTGAGACACTGGAAGTCGGCATTGTTGGTATTAACGAAGGTTTGATATCAACTACAGTCGCACCGTTTGGTGGCATCAAAGAGTCAGGTCTTGGCCGCGAGGGAGCAAAGCAGGGGTTAGACGAATATTTGGAAGTGAAATACACCCTAATGGGAGGCTTAAACTAATCCTCCTCTCACTATTTTTGTTGAGTCAGTAACACCCATCTTAAGGGGCCATTGGTTTCAAAATCATTGGCCTCTTGGCAGATCATATACAGCTCACCGACTTGAATCACTGCACCGATAGAATAAGCTTGGTCCTTATAATAGCAAACACGTTGCAAAGCTTTACCTTCTGTAGCCACCACAACCGGTAGCGAAGCGGTATTGATTACTTTCGTGTAGCCAAAGCTAGGAGCAATCAATAATAACCAAACACAGTACTTCAGCATGGTGTATCTCCTAATTTATAGTGAGGTAGTTAATCAAATTGCCGCTGATAGCGGGGCAGCATACTTTCATTACCCAGTAACCCACCTTGATGAATATAAATCACCGTTTTTTCTGGATGAGCTTCCATCCAAGGTAACAAACATTGCCACATCATAGGATCATACAACAGATCAAATTCCACATGAGTCTGCTCAAGTAGATTTTGCCACATCCGATAATCGGCTTCGTACAATCGTCCAAAGTGATGCTTTTTCTCTGTAGATATAATCGTAGGGTACTGGCGCTCTTCAAGCTCGTCAAATTGTTGGATGAGGTAGTCATTTCCCCCTACACAAGCACAGGTCAGAACCTCAATATCGTGCGGTTTTAGATATTTTTGCAGGTAGATCGCAGTGGTTCCTGTCCCGGAGGGCAACGCAACGACGAATTGCGTTTTTGTCTCCATTCTCATCCAGTTGAGAATTTCTAGAGCCAACTGCTTAATGCCCGTTTCGGCCACCTTTGAGCGACCGCCTTCCGGTACGACTAAGCATGAAGCATCAGGCTGGCGGATCGTATCAATATACTGCTCGGGGGGCATTATATTGATGGGGCTAACTTCGATGATGTGCGCTCCTAAATCGAGTGCACCACGATAGTTGCCAATCGGCCTTTGTTGTAACCACGTTGGAATGTGGTCTACATAAAACTCAAATTTCCACCCTTTAATGCGCGCAAGAGCTGCCAGAGAATAGAGAGCATTCGATTGCGCCGAACCATAGCTGATTAAAGTGTTGATGCCGGGGAGATCGCTATCCAATAACGCCATGAACTTACGCGCTTTATTTCCGGAAAAATGGCTGTGAAGTTGATCATCACGTTTTAAATAGAAGCGGTTATTGGAAAAAGTATGTTGCGTTATGGGGGTGTCAGACAGTTTCATGATGATTTTCGAGCAGAAAAGGGCCGTAGTATATACTGACCTGAGTAAAAATTGCAGTGTTGGCCGATTTTATCGCTCGTCAGTTACTGCTTTGCCTCTCATGCGGCAAAAAAAAGCCCAGAGCAAAAGGCGCTGGGCGGATACAAATAAACATAGGAGTTAATAAGAAAAAGCAGCATATCGGTAGTTACAGTAAGAAGAAAAATTTGACGGCCTGTAAAATTCTTAATGCTCTGCTAACTACACTTATTGAGACTGAGCATTTCACAATCAGTTCCATCTTAAAGCCATTTTTTTCAATTTATTTTTAAAATATTTATCTTTCATTAGCTTACTTCTATTTTACTCTTCAGCTCCGATCATTTCGTAAAAATGTGATGTTAATTGCTTGTTAATCAATTGTGTCGATAGTATATTTCAAACACCTGTTTGATACGAGTGATTGAAATGGCACCAAGAAGTAGTACCAAAGAAAAAATCCTAGATGTTGCAGAGGGATTGTTTGCTGAACATGGCTTCAACGATACATCGTTACGAGCTATCACCAGCAAAGCTGGAGTAAATCTAGCCTCGGTTAACTACCATTTTGGTGATAAGAAAACGTTAGTGCGTGCAGTGTTGAATCGTTATTTAGAAGCATTTATGCCAGCCGTTCAACAAGCGCTGCAGGAGTTAAATTCCCAAGATGAATATCAAATGTCGGAAGTGTTTGAGTCATTGCGTACACCATTACGTGCGTTGAATGATGTTAGGCCCAATGGTACCAGCCGTTTTATGTTGTTGATTGGTCGCGGCTATACCGATGTGCAAGGTCATTTGCGTTGGTTTATCACCACACGCTACAACGATGTATTGTCACTGTTTACTCAGTCAGTGATGAAGGCGAACCCAAAACTGACGCCTGAAACTCTATTCTGGCGTTTGCACTTCACGCTAGGCACGTGTGTTTTTACCATGGCGTCAAGCCAAGCATTGGCTGAGATTGCCGAAAGTGATTTTGGCAACCAAGTGGATGCCAAAGCCGTCGTCGACTTACTTATTCCTTATTTAGCCGCCGGCGTTGCGGCTGATTAACCCAATTAAATCTATTATAAGAAGTAACAATCCAAGCGAACAAAAGGATCTGATCATGAGCTCTCTACGAAGAAAATGGATAAGCGACCCCGCCTTTAAACTGTTTAAGCAAGTTTTGCCTCCGTTATCGGAGACAGAAAAAGAGGCGATGGAAGCGGGCAGCGTTTGGTGGGATGGTGAACTGTTTTCAGGTCGTCCAGACTTTACCAAGCTGCATCATTACCCAAAACCAACCTTGTCAGATGAAGAGCAATCTTTCATTGATAATGAGTTGGAAACGCTGCTGTCCATGTTAGATGACCATAAAATCGTGAAAGAAGATCGCGACTTGCCAGCGGAAGTGTGGACGTTTCTGCGTAAAGAGCGTTTTTTCTCTTTGATTATTTCAAAGGCCTACGGTGGTCGTGAATTTTCCGCACTCGCCAACTCCACCATAGTGTCACGGATTGCGACGCGCAGTATCAGTACCGCTGTTACAGTGATGGTGCCAAACTCGCTTGGCCCGGGAGAGCTCCTCTCTCACTACGGTACACAACAACAGAAAGACTACTGGCTTCCTCGCTTAGCTGACGGTACGGATATCCCTTGTTTTGCGCTGACCGGGCCAGAAGCAGGCTCCGATGCTGGCGGCATTCCTGATCAAGGCGTGGTGTGTTACGGCAAGCACGAGGGCAAAGAAGTCCTTGGGATTAAACTCAGTTGGAATAAGCGTTATATCACGCTGGCTCCGGTTGCAACTGTGCTAGGCCTAGCTTTCAAACTCAGTGATCCTGAAAAACTTCTAGGCGATAAGCTCGATATCGGTATTACCTGCGCGCTGATCCCTGCTAATCACAAAGGCGTGGAAATTGGCGAGCGACATGATCCACTCGGCCTTGCGTTTATGAACGGCCCAACGCGTGGTCAAGATGTTTTCATCCCGATGGATTGGCTCATCGGTGGTGCTGACTATGCGGGTAAAGGCTGGCGCATGCTGGTGGAATGTTTGTCGGCAGGGCGTGGTATTTCATTGCCCGCACTTGGTACGGCGATTGGTCACTTAACTTCGCGCACGACAGGTGCATACGCTTATGTGCGCAAGCAATTTGGCATGTCGATTGGTAAATTTGAAGGGGTAGCTGAAGCATTGGGCCGTATCGGTGGCTTAACTTATTTGCTTGAAGCGACACGAACCTTAACCACAACCTCGCTCGATTTGAAAGAAAAGCCGGGCATAGTGACTGCCATTGCCAAATATCATATGACAGAAATTGCGCGCACAATTTTAAATGATTCGATGGATATTCACTCTGGTCGAGCGATTCAAGATGGGCCAATGAACTACCTCGGAACACATTATCTCGGTATCCCGGTCGCAATAACGGTTGAAGGGGCCAATATCCTAACTCGCAATTTGATGATCTTTGGCCAAGGTGCCACTCGTTGTCATCCTTATGTTTTGAAAGAGATGGAAGCGGCGGCTAATCCTGATACAGAGCAAGGCGCGAAAGATTTCGATAAGCTGTTGTTTAAGCACATTAGCCACGCGACCAAAAATACTTTTGGGGCACTCGGTGCTGCATTAACGGGTTCGCGCTTTGTCAAAGCGCAAATGAGCGGCCCAACAAAAGCGTATTACCAACAGTTAACGCGCATTAGCCGAGCACTTGCCGTGAGTGCCGATTTCGCTATGTTGACGTTAGGTGGCGATCTTAAACGTAAAGAGATGATCTCAGCGCGTTTAGGTGATGGTTTGAGTTATCTGTACATGGCTTCAGCGACCTTGAAAAAGTATGAAGATGAAGGCCGCCAACAAACCGATTTAGATTACGTGCACTACGCGGTGCAATATTGTTTGTACCACGCGGCTAAATCTTTGCAAGAGGCGTACAGCAACTTCCCCAACAAAGTGGTTGGGCGCTTACTTAAGGTGTTGGTCTTCCCTTTGGGCAATCATTATGACAAACCTAGCGATGAGCTGTCGGTCAAACTGGCGGAAAGCTTAATGACTCCTGGAGCACATCGAGATCGTCTCACTCATCTTTGCTACATTGGGCCAGAGGAAGACGATAGCGTTGGCTTGATGGAAAAAGCGTTTTTGGCGATGTATGGTATCAGTGCACTTGAGCGCAAGCTGTTCCGCGCAGCCAAAGAGGGTAAAATTGCGCGTAAAGGTGCCCTGACTGAGCGATTGGCTCAAGCCTTAAGCGAAAATGTGTTGACTCAAACTGAAGTAGACCAAATTTTGGCCGCAGACAAACTGCGTTATAAAGCGATTCAAGTTGATCACTTTAGCCATGACTTGAGCGAGGTGATGACCAATAAGCCGGGAAAGCCAAAGCTTAATCATGTTGCTTAGTCGCGAATATCGTTACTAAAAGTGTGACCATATATCAGGGTATCCTAGTCGGGTGCCCTGATTTTTTGAGCCACGAGAGATCCAACCACTTGCAATTTCTGCCTGTTTTTAAAGAAATAGGGTGAGATCTTCGAGCGAAACTTTTATCCTAGCGGAGATTTTTGAAGGAAGTTGAATATGATCATCAAACCTAAAATTCGTGGATTTATCTGTACGACAACGCACCCTGTGGGTTGTGAAGCTAATGTAAAAGAACAAATTGCTTACACCAAAGCACAAGGCCCTATCAAAAATGCACCGAAACGTGTACTTGTTGTAGGCTCATCCAGTGGCTACGGCCTTTCGTCTCGTATTACCGCCGCTTTTGGTGGAGGTGCTGCGACCATCGGTGTTTTCTTTGAAAAACCGGGCACGGACAAAAAACCAGGCACCGCCGGTTTTTATAACGCAGCCGCGTTTGACAAGCTTGCTCACGAGGCGGGTTTGTATGCTAAAAGCCTAAATGGTGATGCATTTTCTCACCAAGCAAAACAGAAAGCGATCGAGCTAATCAAACAAGACTTAGGTCAAATTGATATGGTGGTTTACTCGCTTGCTTCACCAGTGCGTAAATTACCTGAAACTGGCGAACTGATTCGCTCATCATTAAAACCGATTGGCCAAACATACACCGCGACAGCGGTTGATACCAATAAAGACATCATCATTGAAGCCAGTGTTGAACCTGCAACTGAGCAGGAAATTGCAGACACGGTAACGGTTATGGGTGGTCAAGATTGGGAGCTGTGGATCCATGCACTTGCTGAAGCTGGCGTATTGGCTCAAGGGTGTAAAACCGTGGCTTATAGCTATATCGGTACTGAGCTAACTTGGCCAATCTATTGGGATGGTGCGCTAGGTAAAGCGAAGATGGATTTAGACCGCGCCGCATCGGCACTGAATGAACAGCTTTCTGTATTAGGCGGTACGGCTAATGTGGCCGTTCTTAAATCGGTTGTTACTCAAGCCAGTTCAGCTATTCCTGTTATGCCTCTTTACATCGCAATGGTGTTTAAGAAAATGCGTGAGCAAGGTGTACATGAAGGATGTATTGAACAGATCTATCGCATGTTTAGCCAACGTCTTTATAAAGAAGACGGTAGTGCGCCGGAAGTAGATGAGCAAAATCGTCTGCGTCTGGATGACTGGGAACTGCGTGAAGATATTCAAAAGCATTGCCGTGAGCTTTGGCCACAGATCACTACTGAAAACCTGAAAGAGCTGACGGATTACGTTGAATACAAAGAAGAATTCTTGAAGTTATTCGGTTTTGGTGTTGATGGCGTTGATTACGAAGCCGATGTCGATACTGAAGTGGTATTCGATGTAATTGATATCTAATCTATTGATGTCACAGTGACACAATAAGATGTTCTAATCTCAAAGGTCTAGCCACAATGCTAGGCCTTTGCTGTTATGGAGGGTAATACAGCATTATTCACCCTCAACAGCATTTTCTCGATCAATGGAACGGTTGCTGTTTCCCTGCAACAAAAAACACATCACAGTGGTGCTCGGCCGCTAATTGCTTGAGTAGGTGTTGGTTGATAGGCTCAATAGTATTTGACGCGATTATCGCACTGGCATTTCCGGAGCGGATAGCTTTAATCACAATCTCTAATTCCGATAACGTTTGAGAGGGTTTCATGTGGATCACTCTGTCGCAATGTATATTGAAAGAAGCAAACTGTTCATACTGTGGTCGAGGACATTCAGAGGTGAATAAGATCCACTGCTGTTGGTGCTGGGATAGCTTAGCAAGCTTTGACATCATGGCTTGTTCAATCGTATTTACTGAGCGATGGGCATTAGCCAAAGGGTACTGAGCTGATAGTTGAGAAGCGAAATTTACTTGAAGCATAACACTGTCCTTTCATACATGCTGTATGTGTATACAGTATTTGAGTTGTAGATACTGATCAAGTTTTTTTTGCTGAATTTATCAGCATAACCAAGCTTGAATTCGTTAGATTTTGTTTTAATTTATTGATTAATAAATATTTTTAGCAAACAATCAAATTGTTCAAAGATAAAGCGCTGTTGTCTGTTTTGTGATCAATGTAAGTATCCTAGTAACAGTGTCTCGTCACTAATTAGATAAGTTATCATAGTCGCTGAAATGGGTGTGCTTTTAAAATAGGCAGTAAAAAAGCGCCGTGTTGGCGCTTTTTCATGTATAGCTATTGATGCCTAATGTGACAGTGACTGTCGATCTCGAAATGCTTGCTCTGCAATATTAAACTGCCTGACATCCATGCGCGCAAACTCATTGCAACTTTCACATGAGTGATGCGATTTCCCATCAATATATTCGTGTTTTATTAATAGCTTTGGTTGTTTACACCAATCGCAAATACCTTCAATCGTAAACATGTTTTCTCCCCACCTAGAAGATTTAGGTGTAATTTTCGCGGCGTATTATCCCATATAAAAGAGAATTAAGTTAACTATTTGTTACTTTAAGTGAGATGGAGATCGATTGCGTTGTCTATCTTTAGCGAGTGTTTTAATCGCGAGCGGTAATATTTCGCATTAAAAATAACATTTACTTAACGTGAGGCAGGATAACTTTTAACGCACCATTGAGTCGTTTCATTTCTTCTTGTGAGCCTTGAAGATCTGGGTGGTATATTTTGCACAGTTGCTTGTAGCGAAGCTTGATGCTTTTTTCATCGGGAAGTTCACTGGGTTTAAAGCCAAATAATGCGCAGGCTAATAGTAATTTTTGATCCTGAGATTGAGCCACATGATTGTTTTGCAGTCTTTTGATCTCTTTGAATAAGCTTTCAAGCTGCCTTTTTTGCTGCTTGATCATAAAGGCCTGCGATTCGATTTCTTGCTGGTGTTGACTATTTTTATCGTGTTGTTGAGTCTTGCGTTTTCGTCTCCAGAAGCGGAAAAGATAGATAAGCATCAAAAGGAGTAAGATCAGCAACAATAGAGATAAGTAATCCGTCATGATAGAGCTTGTCGAGTTGCGATCAACGGGTGTAGTGCTGACCACCATGTCAGCTTCATCGCTGCTGTCAAAAGCGCTGTCTAATTGGCTGATGGAGGAGACTTGTTTTGCACGTTGTTGATTGAATTTTTCTTGCAATACACGGGCATAACCCTCTTCGGCTTGGCTACTCTTACTTGCCGTAATGCGATACCACATTTCTGACAATTCTAACGCTGAGGGTGGCGAAGGGAGTGTTTCGTACGTTCTAGCGAGTTGTAATTGAGCATTCACATCGCCGCTAGTGGCTAAGTCTGTCAGCCAAAATAGAGCTTGAGGGATGTCTTTTGGGGTTCCTTGTCCCTTTAAATAGAGATTGGCTAGCCTAGATTTGGCTAAGGGGTGTCCATTCTGCGCCGCTTGCTGAAACCAATAAAATGCATTGTTTAGGTTAACAGCAACTTTGTCCCCTTGCTGATAAGCCAGCGCCAATTGATATTGTGCATTTGAGTTTTGTTGCTGAGCTTGGGCAGTTAGCTCAGCAACAGGAGAAGCCAGTACTAATGAGGAGAAAAACAGGCACAAACTAAGGACAACTCTCAAATTTTCACCATGTTTTGTGGGGCTAATTTCTGTTCAAATAGTAGCGCATTTCTATCGAATGCACAGAGCAGAATAGCGCATTAATGGTTATCTAAGACGTTTTGGAGCAGGTGCGCCATCAATCGGTCGGTTTACAGATACTTTACGGCCTTTTTTTAACCCAGTTTCGTAATCCGCGGTAATATTTTTCATGGCATCACGCAGCTGCTGCTTGAAGGTTTCACGGTCAATATTTTGAAACTCTTTATCAATGTAATTATTGATTTTGTTATTGGATTCATCATCGGCGGTGATCACTGGAAGCTTCTCTAATGCCCCTTCAATCCAACCCGAAACGAATGAATTGACGCGCCGTGTGACTTCCATGCTGGAAGTGCCACTGCCCGCGAAACTATTTCGAAATTGGCCTGTGTGCTCGTTCATTTCTCGGTAAATGATATCAAAAGCGAATGCGGCAAAAATAGCGCGATCGGCCTCACCAATAAACTCAACACGTTTGAGTCCTTTATGATTGAGTAGCACCGCTTCTACACCAAACTTAGTATTGATACCGCGGATCACTCGCAGTAGTGATGAGGTGATGGATGCGGGTAGTAAATGGGTTGATTGGGTTTTGCCCATCTTGATAAATTCGATGTCATCTTTATCAAGCCCATACTTCAGCATCAGGCTATGCGCCATCTTGATGGCATTGGCCGCTTCATTCACATTCGCGGAATTACCAAGTTCAAGACATTTAGCGATCTTCTTTAGAGCTTTCTGTTTATCCATTAATTCGCAAATACAATTCTACAACTTCAGAAAAGTCCGACATTTTAGCGGTTTTATGCGGGAAGTGAAAGCGAAGTGGAGAATCGCTGCCCAAAATCAGGCAGCGAGTCGAGAGGAGGTTGGTGGTTTAAATACCAAGTTCATCCAATAGGTCTGTAGTCAAATCATCATCACTGTTGTTTTGCTTGTCATTTTTTGCTTTGGCAGACAGTTTTTGCTGAGTCGCTTCTAAAATTGAATCAGGGCTTTCATCTTCTTGAACTTCAAACTCTTCAAGTTGGATGAATTCGGTTTTATCCATTGCCAGTTCAAGATAGAAAATATTATTACTTTCTGTCGAGAAGGTAACTCGGCGTGCTTGTGGACGATCTAAATTAGTATCCACCGACAAAATTACCTGTTTGTTGAGTGACAGCATCTTCGGTTGGTTTTGGGTAATGTTGGTTTGCAGTTCTTTGCGGATTTTATTTGTGAAGTCGCCTACGAGTTGATTCATCAATTCGCCCAGTACATCGCCCACCTCGTCAGAAGTGTGCAGCACGGCCAGCTCTTCTTCTGGCATTCCCATGTTGCGCATATAACTGGTGTAAATTTCCAGCGCAGCCTTGGCCGTAAAGTTGATAACAACGAGCCCAGAGAAGCCACCATCAAACAAAACGAAACAGCCGAAATCTGGCTTTAGTGACGTTTTGTTGATTTTTTGTACCATCGCTGAGTAAGCAATGTTGGTCGCCGTTGCAGAACTGAGCACTCCTGACACTGATTGACAAAGCTTAAGCAAAATATCTTCAGTGGTAACAATCTTGTTTTTTTTCATTCTGATATCCGTAATGTGCATTGCAGTTTAAAAGCGGTATTTAACTCTCTATATCAATATATAAAGCATAAAGCGTTAATTAACTATATATAGCTAAAATGTTGTGTACAGGAAAAATGTCGTACTGATGACTTTTTAGAGAGATTCATTCTTGCATTGAGATTCTGATTTGATCACCTTTTTAAATGTTGTAAAGTGACGAAATTCAAAGATTAATATCAAAATAACCATTAACCCACAGCTGATTGGATCAGCGCAGTAGGGGCAGGAAGCAAATGTTACCAAGACTTCATCACCAAACGGACGTCGATCCCGTCGTTTTGAGCTTTTTACAACAACTCGAAAACGAGGGGTTTAGCGGCGATATCGAATCACAATACTCTAGCCGACTTGCTGTTGCGACTGACAACAGTGTCTATCAGCAATTGCCTCAAGCCGTTGTGCATCCCAAATCAACTCATGACGTAGCACTTATTGGTAAGATTAGCTCAAAACCAGAGTTTGAGAGAGTCACTTTTTCACCGCGCGGTGGTGGCACTGGTACCAATGGCCAGTCGTTAACCAAAGGTATTGTGGTTGATTTATCTCGTCACATGAACCAAGTGCTTGAAATTAATGCTGATGAAGGTTGGGTAAGAGTACAAGCTGGCGTGGTGAAAGACCAATTAAATGATGCGGTCAGACCATTAGGTTATTTTTTCTCACCGGATCTTTCGACCAGTAACCGAGCCACACTTGGTGGCATGATCAATACCGATGCGTCAGGGCAGGGCTCTTTAAAATATGGCAAAACGTCGGATCATGTCTTGTCTCTGCAAGCCGTTTTTGCCGATGGCTCGGTACTTGAATCGGATCTCTCATTAGGCTTGCCTGAAAGTGGTACTTTTGCTGTGAATGCTTTGCAAGTGACCGAAGCGGTATGCCGTGAAAAGCGCGAACAAATTGTGGCGAAATTTCCACCTCTTAACCGCTTTCTGACGGGCTACGATCTTAAAAATGCGCTTGATGAAGAAGGTGATCACTTTAATCTCACTCGGGTACTTTGTGGCGCAGAAGGCTCTTTGGTCTTCATCACAGAAGCAACCTTGAATCTGACGCCTATCCCCCAAGCTCGCACCTTAGTCAATGTGAAGTACAACAGCTTTGATTCGGCATTGCGTAATGCCCCTTTAATGGTAGCGGCCAATGCGTTATCGGTTGAAACCGTCGATTCCAAAGTATTAAATCTAGCTAAGCAAGATATTGTTTGGCATAGCGTCAGCGAGTTATTAGCGGATGTTCCGGGCAAAGAGATGCAAGGCATCAACATGGTCGAATACGCAGGCCAAAGCGAGCAAGAGGTCGCCGCGCAGGTCGCTTCATTGACGCAGCGTCTTGATCAGATGCTTGAGCAAGAACAAGCGGGCATCATTGGCTATCAAGTGTGCAGTGATTTGGCGAGCATTAACCTGATTTACAACATGCGCAAAAAAGCGGTGGGGTTATTAGGGGCGGCCAAAGGCAAGGCTAAACCTGTTGCTTTTGCTGAAGATACTTGTGTTCCTCCTCAACACTTGGCTGATTTTATTAGCGAATTCCGTACCTTGTTGGATAGTAAAAATCTCAGTTATGGCATGTTTGGTCACGTGGATGCGGGCGTGTTGCATGTGCGTCCTGCTTTGGATTTGTGTGACCCACAGCAAGAGCTTCTGATGCATGAAGTGTCTGATGAGGTGGTCAAGCTGGTGGCAAAATATGGCGGTTTAATGTGGGGCGAACATGGCAAAGGTTATCGCTCCGAATATGGCCCCGCGTTTTTTGGTGAGGAGCTATTTACTGAATTACGACGCGTTAAAGCCGCCTTTGACCCGCACAATAAAATGAACCCCGGCAAAATATGTACGCCACTTGAGACCAATTTTGAATTGGTCAAAGTCACGGACACCAAACGCGGCTATTTTGATCGTCAAATCGATGTGAAGGTCCGTGACAGTTTCAAGCAGGCGATGGAGTGTAATGGTAACGGTTTATGCTTTAACTATGACACCAGTTCGCCGATGTGCCCGTCGATGAAAGTCACGGCGGATCGTCGTCACTCACCGAAAGGCCGTGCCGGTTTGGTGCGTGAATGGTTACGCCAACTTACCGAGCAGGGTGTGGATATTCTTGACCTAGAGAAGCAAGTGTTGGAGTCAAACCCAACCATCAAAACTATGATTGATCGCGTGCGTAACTCTTTCAATAAATCGCGTGAGTACGATTTTTCACATGAAGTGTATGAAGCGATGAACGGCTGCTTGGCGTGTAAAGCGTGTGCCAGCCAATGTCCAATCAAAGTGGATGTGCCGAGTTTTCGCTCTCGTTTTTTAAATATCTACTACTCACGTTATCAGCGTCCGGCTAAGGATTATCTCGTCGCGAATATTGAAACGCTTTTACCGGTCATGGCAAAGGCTCCGCAAGTGGTGAACGGGGTGTTGGCTCAGAAATGGGTACAAAGCCTCACCGCTTCAACCGTTGGCTACGTTGATGCACCCTTGCTTTCGGTACCGACGTTGGCAAAGCGTGTCGCAGGCCAGGTGGTGAAATTTGATATGCAGCGTCTCGCTGGTCTGTCACAGCAAGATCGCGCTGAACATGTGATTATCGTTCAAGACCCATTCACCAGTTATTATGATGCTGAGGTGGTTGAAGATTTCGTACAATTGCTGATCAAATTAGGCAAAAATCCGATACTGTTGCCATTCAAACCCAATGGTAAAGCGCAGCATATCAAAGGATTTTTAAAGCAATTCACAACCACTGCGAAAAACACCGCTGCGTTTTTGTCACAAGTGGCTGATCTCAATATTCCAATGGTCGGTGTCGATCCAGCGTTAGTGCTTTGCTACCGCGATGAGTACAACGAAATTCTTGGCGATAAGCGCGGTGAGTTTGATGTGTTGACCGTTCATGAGTGGCTGTTGCCACGTTTGTCGGAATTTAACCATCACCAAAACCACAGTGACGCGCCTTGGTATCTGTTTGCTCATTGCACGGAAAAGACCAAACTACCGAATGCAGAAAAAGAGTGGGGCGCGATATTTAGCCATTTTGGTTCTCAGTTAAAAACGGTGCCAGTTGGTTGTTGTGGCATGGCTGGAACCTTTGGCCACGAACAGGATAAGCTGGAGATGTCGAAAGATATTTATGGTTTAAGCTGGAAGCCAAGTTTAGAAAAACTGCCCAAAGAGCGTTGCTTGATCACAGGGTATTCCTGCCGTAGTCAAGTGAAACGATTTGAACAGGTAAAACCAAAGCATCCGTTACAAGCTTTACTGGCATTGTTGTAAACCCTAAGCCCAGACCTTACTGGGCTTTTTACTATACTGTCGATATTGGTTTGGAGCGAAGCACAGTCAGGTGGAGCAGCATGGAAAAATTTGAACTGAAAATACCCCCAGTGGCGATATTTATTGTGGCGCTACTGTTGATGCATCGTATCTCATACAGTTTTGAGTTTGCAAGCCTCGCTTTACCTCTGCCTCGAGTGGTCTTTGCGATTTGCTTTGTTTTATCTGGCATCGTTGGTTTACTGGGGATTTACGAATTTCGTCGCAAGAAAACTACGGTCAATCCAACCAAACCAGAAACGACATCGTGTATTGTGGATAGCGGTATCTACCGTTATTCGCGGAATCCGATGTATCTGGGGCTCTTTTTTCTGTTGTTTGGCGTGGCCTATTGGCAACACAATGGGTTGAGCCTTGTGGTCGCATTTTTATTTGTGTGGTTTATGAATCGTTTTCAGATTTATCCAGAAGAGCGAGTGCTGGAAGCGCGTTTTGGCGAAGAGTATGTCGATTACAAGCAGCGTGTCAGGCGCTGGATATAGTTGAATGTCGTAAGGCATCCGAAATCAAAAGCCCCGCAAGAATAGCGGGGCGGCAATCTATACAACGAACGTGGTTCTAGACAACAAACATGGTTCTAGATGATGAGCAAAAGAGCTCAAGCCATAGTGAAAAGAATACGGTTAGGCTGCTTTTGAAAATTGAGCTAAAAACATCTCTTTACGTTCATTGAAGCGATTAACTAAGTCATCGACTGCTTCTTGGTCATAAGGTTTCAGGCCACTAGCTACCATGCGCTTTACCCCTTTCCCTACGATTTGACCGTTTTCTTTAAAGGCAAAGTTAAGCGTGACAATGCCACGTTTACCGTCAACATCAAACGTCGCACCAGAAAACTCAACTTCAGGTGAAGTGAGGTCTAAACGTTCAAATTCCACTTCCATGCTTTCATAGATGACTAATGGGCGCTGGCAGTTAATCATCATTTGCGCTTCTTCCATCAATGGCACCATGATGTGCGGGAAGTTCATACCAGAAAACTGCACATAGTTCGTCACAACGTGTTCGATAAATGCGGTGTTGTGGCTTACTTGGCCTTCACGGCTCATGTGTAGATACTCTTTGCCGGCAGTATCGACAAGAGCGCTCTCTTTCATACACTTATTTTCAATGTGCAGTGCAATGCCATCGCTGACCATGCCTGAAAAATCAAAACGCATCTTTTGGCTAATGCCTTCTTTTTGCAGCAATACTGCAAAGAGCAAATCGCCCGGAACACAGAAACGCTTGCTGTCTTCGTCGTGGATTGGGTTGAAATCTCCCGCCACTTTTTTAGCAAAGTGACTCGCTTGTTGGCGAGTGAACTGGAATTTTTGATCTTGATGAGAGAAATAAGATGTAAGAGACATAATGTACGCTGTATAGCCAAAACTGACGCGATTATAAGTCAACTCCACTCGATGAATGGTCCAATCAGTAAAAAGAGCCTCACAGAGAGCGAGGCTCAATAGCGTAACATTATAAGCTAGGGAGAAGATTTTCCGGCATGAGCGAGTTATGTACCGCCAGCTCTAGCAAGGTATTAGCTTGTTCAATATCTGGCGAGAAGTAGCGATCCTTATCGTAAAACGAAACTTTTTTACGCAGGATTTGTTTTGCTTCTTCGACTAATGCGGAGGATTTATTGGGCGCTCTGAAATCGAGCCCCTGCGCGGCAGAAAGATACTCGACCGCTAAAATACCACGCGTGTTTTCGCTCATATCACGCAGACGACGACCAGCAAACGTTGCCATCGACACGTGATCTTCTTGGTTGGCCGAAGTGGGTAAGCTGTCAACCGAAGCCGGATGGGCGAGCGTTTTATTTTCACTGGCTAGCGCTGCCGCCGTCACTTGCGCAATCATAAAGCCAGAGTTAACGCCACCGTTGTCCACTAAAAATGGTGGAAGCTTGCTGAGCGCGCTGTCAATCAAGAGTGCCATGCGTCGTTCTGACAAACTGCCGATTTCGGCAATCGCTAGCGCCAAATTATCCGCAGCCATCGCGACGGGCTCTGCATGGAAATTACCGCCAGAGATGATGTCGCCATCGTCTGCAAACACCAGAGGGTTGTCGGAAACGGCATTGGCTTCCACTTCTAGCGTTTCAGCCGAATTGCGAATTTGCTGTAAGCACGCGCCCATCACTTGTGGTTGGCAACGCAGTGAATACGGATCTTGTACTTTTTCACATGCGGTGTGGGATTCACCAATCTCGCTGCGGCTGTCAAGTACATGGCGATAAGCGCTGGCGGCATCCATTTGCGCGCGATGGCCGCGAACGCGATGAATGCGCGGATCAAACGGGCGGCGACTGCCCAGCGCCGCTTCGACCGACATTGAACCACACACAATGGCGGAGGCAAATAAGTCTTCTGCGGCAAATAACCCCTCTAGGGCAAATGCGGTAGAGGCTTGTGTGCCATTGAGTAGCGCGAGCCCCTCTTTTGGCGCTAAAGTAATAGGAGTTAGCCCTGCGATTTTCAACGCGTCCAGTCCAGAGATAATTTCGCCGTTGTGGCGAGCTTGCCCTTCGCCGAGCAGTACCGTACTCATGTGTGCTAAAGGCGCTAAATCACCCGATGCGCCAACCGATCCCTTTTGCGGAACACAGGGGTAGACTTGGTGATTAACTAACGCCATCAAGGCGTTGATCACCTCAAGCCGAATACCGGAATATCCACGGGAAAGGCTATTGATTTTGAGTACCATCATCAAGCGAACGGTTTCATCCGCCATGAATTTACCAATGCCCGCAGCGTGTGAAAGCACGATGCTGCGCTGCAAGGTTTCTAAATCTTCAGGGGCAATTTTAGTATTGGCAAGTAGGCCAAACCCCGTGTTGATACCATAAACAGTACGATTTTCGGCAATCACTTGTTCAACGACTTGTGTGCTTGCTTCAATACCCGCTATCGCGCTGGAGTCGAGTGATACGGTGACCGGTTTTCGGCTTACTTGACGCAGTGCTTTTAAGCTCAATTGGCCCGGTTTAATAACAAGATTTAACATGTGTTTTTGTCCTTACTTCAGTTGCGCGAGTTCATGGTTGAGCATTGGCAGGTCGAGCTTTTGTTCTTTAGCACAGCGTTTCGCAATGTCATAACCTGCATCAGCATGGCGCATGACACCTGTGGCTGGGTCGTTATGTAAAACACGTGCAATACGTTGTGCTGCGTCATCTGAACCATCGCAGCAGATCACCATGCCAGAGTGCTGAGAAAAGCCCATACCTACGCCACCGCCGTGGTGGAGTGACACCCAAGTTGCGCCACCGGCTGTATTGAGCAGTGCGTTGAGCAGCGGCCAATCGGAAACAGCGTCTGAGCCATCTAGCATACCTTCAGTTTCACGGTTTGGGCTTGCTACCGAGCCGGAATCTAAATGGTCGCGACCAATCACGACTGGCGCTTTTAACTCGCCACTTTTCACCATCGCGTTAAAGGCTTGGCCTAAACGTTCGCGATCTTTCAAACCCACCCAACAGATGCGAGCTGGTAGGCCTTGGAATTGAATGCGTTCGCGCGCCATGTCTAGCCAGTTATGTAGATGGGGGTTATCAGGGATTAACTCTTTCACTTTTTGGTCGGTTTTATAAATGTCTTCGGGATCGCCAGACAGGGCGACCCAGCGAAAAGGTCCAATCCCCTCACAAAACAGTGGGCGAATGTAGGCTGGTACGAATCCTGGGAAGTCAAAAGCGTTTGCCACTCCTTCTTCGAGAGCCATTTGGCGGATATTGTTGCCGTAGTCGAGTGTGGCAGCGCCGCGTTTTTGCAGCGTTAACATCGCTTGAACTTGGACCGCCATCGATGCTTTGGCCGCCTTGACCACCTGGCTTTCATCTTGAGTGCGCATTTGAGCGGCGTGTTCCATGCTCCAATTTAAGGGTAAATAACCATTAAGTGGGTCATGGGCTGAGGTTTGGTCTGTCACCACATCGGGGGTGATATTACGCTCAACTAGCTGTGGAAAAATATCAGCGGCATTACCTAACAAACCGACAGAAATCGGTGTCTCCGAGCTATCGATCATCGCCAAGGCTTCATCTAAGCTGGTGGCTTTTTTATCGACATAACCAGTGCGTAAGCGGTAGTCGATGCGCGATTCATCACACTCGACCGCAATCATGGAAAACCCAGCCATGGTTGCCGCTAATGGCTGAGCGCCGCCCATGCCACCTAAGCCGCCAGTCAACACCCAGCGGCCTTTTGCGCTACCAGAAAAATGCTGTTTAGCGATGGCGACGAAGGTTTCGTAAGTACCTTGTACAATGCCTTGTGAGCCGATGTAGATCCATGAGCCAGCCGTCATTTGACCGTACATCATCAAGCCTTGCTTATCGAGCTCATTAAAGTGCTCCCAGTTGGCCCAATGTGGTACAAGGTTTGAGTTGGCAATTAGTACACGTGGTGCATTTTTGTGCGTCGGGAAAACACCGACAGGTTTGCCTGATTGAACCAAAAGTGTTTGATCCTCTTCAAGGCGTTCAAGCACTTCAACAATTTTATCAAAGCATGGCCAGTTTCGCGCCGCGCGACCAATGCCACCATACACCACAAGTGCATGTGGGTGCTCTGCAACGTCTGGGTCAAGATTGTTCATGAGCATGCGCAGTGGCGCTTCGGTTAACCACGATTTGGCTCGAAGTGTTGTACCGTGAGGGGCGCGAATGGTGCGCGTGGTATCAAGACGTTGCTCTTGAGTATGGGGTTGCGTCATGTTGAGACTCCTTGTGTTTCACAATGTGGCGCTATTGTTGTTATGGTGCCAGTATCGGGTTAAGTGAGGTGTAGCGATTAATCGTCGGTCATGGCATTGGCGATATCCCAACACAGCCTTGCCGCGAGACGAGCAGTTTGATTGTCTTGGTCAAATTGCGGGTTGTATTCGGCAATGTCGGCAATTAACAGCTTATTTTTGTGGTAGAAAATTTTGTCAAAATAAGGGGCAAGCGCTTCATAACTTACGCCACGTGCCGCTGGGGCGCTGACTCCCGGCGCCGTTGCAGCTGGAAAGACATCTAAGTCAATCGTCAAATAGAGATAGTCACACTGGTCAATGAAGTGTTGCAGTTCACGCAGATGATCAATCGGGCTCAGTGCTGAAAACTGATTATCTTGCATATACCAAACGCCCAGTTCATCGGCTCGTTGAAACAGTGCAGTCGTATTACTTGCTCGGCTTACACCTAAGCAAGCGTAATGAAATGGCCATTGATTTTGCTCGCACCATTGATGAATTTGATTAAAGGGAGTGCCGGAGCTAGGTCGCACCGAAGCGATCTCTGACTCAAAAGCACGTAAATCGAAATGTGCGTCAAAATTGATGATCCCAATTCGTGGTTGGCTGATGGCTTGTTGACTCAGATATTGCGCTGCGCCTTGAAACGTGGCCCAAGCGACTTCATGACCGCCACCCAGTACGATAACGGGCGTTTGTTTAAGCGTATGGGCAATCGCATCAGCGCACTGTTGCTGAGCCAGCTCAAGTTCATCATCAATACAGCGAATATTGCCCAGATCAAAAAAGCGAGAGTGCTTATGCCAAGCCATGTTGGCCAGCGCTTGGCGAATGGCATCGGGGGCCTGTTTTGCGCCAATGCGCCCTTTATTGCGGGCCACCCCTACATCGCATTCAAAACCGATAATGGCAATGGCTTTCTCATCTTGGTTTTGTTGAATGGGTAGCGTATTGACGGTGCAACGTTGAGTTTGATGGTGAACGCGTGTACCTAACTCGCCATCTTCGGCATCGTGACGGCCTTGCCACTCGAAGCTGTGCTGAGTGTTGCTAAAGGTAGGGTTATTCATAGGTCAATGCTCCGTCAACTACGCGTGCATGCAAACGCGGTACGCCCACTTGATAACTTAAATCGGCTGGGTGGCTAATATTCCAAATGGCGAGATCGGCATCGTAGCCAGTGGCAATTTTGCCGCGAGAATCAGCAAAACCTAACGCTTGCGCAGCATGTTGAGTCACACCTCGTAAGGCTTCTTGAGGGGTTAAGCCAAACAGTGTGCACGCCATATTCATAATAAGAGTGAGGTCAGCAAACGGCGATGTACCGGGGTTGAAATCACTTGCGATGGCCATTGGAATATGATGCTGACGCAGTAAATCAATCGGTGGGCGTTGGGTTTCACGTAAGAAATAAAAAGCACCGGGCAGCAAGGTTGCTACGGTATTGGAACGGGCGAGTGCAAACACACCTTGCTCATCTAAATATTCTATATGATCGGCAGACAAACCTTGGTAATGGGCGGTTAAAGCGCTTCCCCCTAGGTTTGATAATTGCTCGGTATGACCTTTCACTTGCAGCCCATGCGCAATTGCGGCTTGGAACACTTTTTCTGTTTGTGCCAGCGTAAAACCAATCGATTCACAAAACACATCGACGCTCGAAGCGAGTTTTTGTTCGGCCACCAGAGGGATGATTTCCTGACAAATATGCTCAACATAATCGTCTGATCGGTGTTGATATTCTGGTGGAATGGCGTGAGCGGCGAGCAGTGTTGTGACGACTTTAATGCGGCGATGATCCTCAAGGTGCTTAGCCGCTTTGAGCATTTTTATCTCATCATGGAGCGTTAAACCGTAGCCCGATTTGATCTCAACGGATGTGACACCGGAACGCAGCAACCCCTCTAACCTTGGTAGTGCCAACTCAACCAATTGGTCAATGGATGCTGTGCGGGTGGCGTGGACGGTTGATAAAATACCGCCGCCTTGCTTGGCGATCGCTGGGTAGGGAACACCTTGCAAGCGCATTTCAAACTCATTGGCGCGGTTACCGGCATAGATAAGGTGAGTATGGCAATCTATCAACCCCGGAGTGATAAGCTTGCCTTGGCAATCTATGACTTTGTGTTCTGGTGTGGCAGCTATGGGAATGTGGCTATCAAGGCTGGCGTCAATTTTGCCCGCTTTTATCACCACAGTTTTAGGAGAGCTAGGTTGATAGCCAAGCTCTCCTTGTTCCATGCTGACGATACGCGCGTTGGTCAGTATTAGATCCATCTTTATTGTCACCGTTATCGCTTAGTACGCTGCTGATTTAAATGTATATACAAATAAATAAGGCAAAAGCGCACGCGGTGCAAGATGAATGTTGCAAAAGTGTGATCGAATGTTGAAATGTGTAGCGTTAGTCGAGCATCACTTTAGAGGTTAATTTGTATTTAGAGCCCGGGTGATAAAGCAGTGCAGAGCTGACTAACTTATCGCCACTCCAGGTACGGCGATTAAGTAGTAAACAGGGTTCATTGACGGCCAACTGCAACAATTGTTTGATGTGATGCTCGGCAATAATGGCTTCAACAGTGTGCTCAATGGCACTTAATGGGCAGTTTTGTGAAAGATATTGATTGGGCGTCATGAACGAGAAGTTTTGTTCAAGATAGTGGGGCGCGTAGCGGCTATTGACCCAACGCACTTCCAGTTGTATCGGAGTGTCATTAGCAAAGTGAATGATTTCACTATAAAAAATAGAAGACCCCAGCATGACGCCGAGTTTGATAGCGACACTTTCATCTGCTGTTAACGCAAGTTGCTTTAAGACTTTACTGCGATATTGCTTCCCTCGGCTAGCGACCTCGTCAGCAATATTACGAATATCAAGTAGCGGTGATTCCGCTTTGTCTTCTACAGCGCAAACAAAAGTACCTAGCCTTGGTCGGCGTTGCAGTTTTCCATCAGCTACCAGATCCCGTATCGCTTTATTCACCGTCATCCGACTCACATTAAATTGCTCAGTCAGTTCTAGCTCGGTGCTTATGCGTTGGCCGACAGGCCAGTGTCCGGATTCAATGTTATCTAAAATAAATTGTTTTATTTGTCTATAAAGTGGTGAGCTTGACATGGGCATGATGAGTTTTATTTGAATATACAAATAATTAACGAAGTCGCTGGGAAATGCAATATTTAGATAAGGCTTTGCGATCATCATCGGCCAAAACTGTGAATTGGTGAAGCAGCTATCGACGACAAAGGGTCAGTGTCACGGTAAGATGGCGCCGTAACTTGTGTTGTAAATAGTAACCTGTGTTGTAAATAGTAACTTGTGGTTTAAATAATAAAGAGAAAATGCGATGACAGCTCCAACAGAAATGACTTTTTTCGCTCGTTTTGAAGCGGATATTTTGGCGAAAAAGAAAGTGATCACCATTCGTGATGAGAGCGAAAAGCACTACCAAGTTGGCTCTATTGTCGAGGTGAGTACGTTGGAAGAGGGACGAAAGTTCTGCCGCTTGTTAATCAATAAGGTTGAACCGATCCTATTTAGCGAATTAAGCCACTACCATGCAGAGCAAGAAAATATGTCACTCACGACACTGAAAGAGGTGATTCAAGACATTTATCCCAATATTGAACAGTTGTATGTCATTCACTATCAACTGGTTGAAGAAAAAGCTCTGGAAAAAGATCACGCTTAAAAATAATAACGCCAATCAATCACGATTGGCGTTATTGCTGTTTGCCTCAAGACAGTGTCACGACGATTTCATTATAAAACGCAGCAACAGTAATGAGGTTAGTCACGCTTCCACAGAATGTGGCAGAACTTTTGGTTTGGGTCGCGGCTGACGAGCATTCTTGCAAACACATCGTCTAGTACGTCGTCCTCTTCATTGACAAGACCGATCAATACTTCCGCGTAAGCTTCCTTATCGACGTCAAAACCCACGTGTTGAACCCAATCATCACCAACGTCAACCAGTTCAGCCGCGCCACGGTCTTCAAATTGTGCTGTAAACAGGATGACATCAACAGGTTCTAGATTATCGGGTGCCATTTCAAGAAAGATGTCGTAAGCCGCATCAATGGCATCGTCGTAAGAAATCAAATCAGACATTATTATGCTCTGCTCATGTATTTGCGTTCAGCGGTGTTGATAATAATACGGTCGCCAGTTGCGACATATTCAGGAACCTGCACAACAAGGCCAGTGCTTAAACGTGCTGGTTTTGAACGCGCAGAAGCTGAAGCACCTTTGATGGAAGGATCAGTCTCTTCAATCACAAGCTCAACAGATGAAGGGACATCTAGTGCTACCGCAACACCGTCAACGACAACCACATACATACCTTGGATTTCTTCAGTGATGAACAGTAGCTCATCTTCGATATCCGCCTGTTTAAACGTAAATTGAGTGTAATCTTCGTTATCCATGAAGATGTACTCATCACCATCAACATAAGAAAACGAAACCGCACGGCGGTTCATGTCAACGGTGTCGACAAAGTCATCGGCTTTTAAACGCTCATCAACGCGAGCGCCAGTGTTCAAATCAGTACAACGTAGTTTGTAGATTTTAGAACCACCGCGGCCACCAGGAGTGGTCACTTCGATGTCTTTGATCAATAGCGTCTTGCCACCAGAAATAATAGCAAACCCTTTTTTTAATTCATTCGCCTTTGGCATGGAATTTTTCCTTCATACTTAGTTTCGGCGCATTATACCTTGCCGTTTTCGAAAAGGAATATCTTGATTGATTGCTTTGCATAGTAGAACATGACCGCGTGTACTTTTTCTTAAATTAACTAACGCTTTTTGCTATGTATTTATCGGTTATTGACCCAAAACAACCCTTTCAGGCTGAATATCAAGCGGCTATCGATGATCTCATCAAGTTTCTGCGTGCCGGGTTAGGTGACAATCTACATAGTCTTTACCTTTATGGCAGTGTGGCGCGCAGAACTGCGCGTTATGGGCGCTCCAATTTGGATGTAGTGTTGATCACGCACCGTGATTTCTCCGAGCAACGAGCAACTCTGCTGAATACGATAAAATGGCGATTTCAGAAAAGTTTCCCACATATCACCGAAGTCTCGATCAAAACTGCACTCGTGAGCGAGGTAGCCACTTTAGAGAGCATTTTTACGTGGGGATTTATGTTGCGCCATTGCTGCGTTTGCATCTTGGGTGATGATCTGGCGGAATGCTTTGGCGATTTCGAACCCAGTTGGGAAATAGCCAAACACTGGAATATGGACATCGCAGATTGGGTCTTTTTTTATCGTGATAAAATTGCAAAAACCAGCTCTGAAAGTGAACAGAGCAAGGCGCAAGTAGCCATTGCCAAGAAATTACTGCGCGCCAGTTATTCTTTGATTATGTATCGTGACAAAAATTGGTTTGATGATCCTATCGAATGCGGGCAGCAGTTTTTACGTTATCATCCGGAGAAAAAAATCGACATTGAGAGATTGGGTATTTTGCTCTCTGGACGAGTGATCGCCAAACGCTCAGTGATTGGAATTCTAGACAGTTATGGGCAATGGCTTGCAAAGCAGTATCAAAAAACAGAGTTTCGGATTGGTTAACCGCTGGCTAGATCGTCGTACTTCTTAAAATAACCCAAGTTGTGGCTGGCTGAGCTGTTCGAAATTCAAGCCAACAAAAGGCAAAATGGCTTCTGCGACTGGCTGCAATTGTTTATCGATATAGTGCTGATAATCGATAGGACTTTTTAAATATTCTTTAGGCTCGGGGCCATTCAGTGTGATGAGGTATTCGATACGACCTCGATTTTGATATTGTAATGGTCGGCCTAACTGCTGGTTTATCGTATCAGCAAGTCGCGCAGCTCTTACTTGTGGCGGTACGTTTTTTTGGTATTCATGCAGCTTGCGACGCAACCGTTTTTGGTACACGAGCTCATGGTCGAGTTGACCGGTTTGAGTTTGCTCAACGATTTCACGAATAAACGCCGCAGGGTCTTCACCATTAAAAATCATCGAATAAAGTTGGTGCTGAAAGCGTTGTGCGAGCGGAGTCCAGTCCGTTCTTGCACTCTCAAGCCCTTTAAAAATTAATCGCTCGTTTTCGCCTTCACCGATCAATCCCGCATAGCGTTTTTTTGACCCTGTTTCTGAACCTCGGATGGTTGGCATCAGAAACTTTCGGTAGTGGGTTTCGTATTCCAATTCCAGCATCGATTCCAATCGGTACTCTTCACGCAAGTGGGTCGTCCACCATTGATTGATGTGTTCAACCAGTTGTTTTCCTACGCGATCCGCTTGCTGCTGTGAATATTGACCACCTAAAGAGACAAAGGTTGAGTCGGTATCACCATAAATCACTTGATAGCCTTGCGCCTCAATTAACTTTTTAGTTTGCTTCATGATCTCGTGTCCGCGCATGGTAATACTGGACGCCAAGCGAGTATCAAAAAAACGACAACCTGACGATCCAAGCACCCCGTAGAAAGAGTTCATGATGATTTTTATCGCTTGTGAAAAGGCTTTGTTATTGTTCTTTTTCGCCACATCACGCGCAGCCCATAATTTCTCGATCATTTCTGGAAGAAAATGTTTGGTGCGGTGAAATTGACCACCACGAAATCCCGTTACTGCTTGGTTATCCTCTTTACCAAGTGGAATTTTTAGCCCTTCAATCAAGCCAAGTGGGTCAATTAAAAATGAACGAATGATCGAGGGATATAAGCTTTTAAAATCAAGAAGTAATACAGAGTCGTAGAGGTTAGGGATGGAGTCCATCACATAGCCTCCGGGGCTTGCGACCCAATTTTCGGAGTGTAAGTTAGGTGCAATGTAACCCGCGCGATGCAATTGAGGTAAGTAGAGATTGGTAAAGGCGGCGACAGAACCGCCGACGCGATCTAGCTCCACACCCGTGAGACGGGAACGTTCAATGGCGAAATCCAGCAAATGGGTATGTTCAAAGATTTTATTCACTAACACACAATCTTGCAGGTTGTATTTCGCCAGTGAAGGTTTGTCTTTTTTAAACATACGGTTGATTTCATCCATCCGATCATGGGCGTTGTGAATCGCTTTTCCTTCGCCTAATAGCTCCCTTGATACTGATTCCAATGACCAAGAACGAAATTGGTAAGTGGCTGTTTTTAATGTATCAATTCCATCCAACACTACTCGCCCGGGAATGGTAATAAACCCTTGCTGACTCTGGTTTGAACTACGAAAAAAACTGTGCTGTTTGCCACGGCCAATCGCAAGTTTTAACTTATGCCACTCGGCTCTTTTATGGAGTAAGCGAAAATCAAAATCAATCACATTTTTATCAGTAGAAAAATTTGTTGACTTTTGAGTGTCTTATCGAGTTAATCACTTTAATTTACATTGTGTTAGCTGCGATAATCGGGAAATAATATCCCTGATAAAAAGGAGTCAACGTTGACTAAATTAGAGTATGCTAATTGCTACTTCAGTTAAGTACAAGGAAATAAGGCTTAAAAATTTGTTGACCTGAGTTTGGCTTGCACTACAGAGCATTTTGTTGAAGAGGGTTATAGTCTGACCAAATGAGTTAACCAAGAAGTTAAGATGGCGCAAAGAGGTTGGACAGTATCAAAGTACGGTGCTGTTAAAGATGTACATGGTCGCCCACTATTTAAAAATGGTTTTGTCCTAGCGATACAAAAAGTGTTGTCGCAATTATAAATTACGGGTATTACATGAAAGTATATTTAGATGATGAAAGAGATACACCGGAAGGTTGGGTTAGATCTTATTGGCCTGAAGAAGTGATCGAGTTGCTTAAAAGCGGTAATGTAACTGAGATTAGCTTAGATCACGACCTTGGAGATGATGATCATGGCACTGGATATGACGTGGTTTTATGGATTGAAGAGGCCGTTATTACGCGTGGATTTGTACCTCCAATCATGAAAGTGCATTCTGCAAACTCATCAGCAAGAATGAAAATGGAACTTGGTATCCAGAACATAAATTCAAAAGTGGGGCGTTAGCGCAATAAGAGTCCCCTCTCATTTGTGTAGGAGAGTAATAAGTCTCATCCTTAGTAATAAAGGATCATACCAAACTGGCGGCCAACAACTCTCGTTACCGCCTTTGTGATTACCACCTTTCAAACACGAAAATGCCCCTTTACGTGCCAGCAGGGTCTTATCTGAAGGATTAAACCACTAGTTTTGCTATAATACTTCTAATCTAAATTTCGAACCTTAGGTGCATGTGATGAGTAAGAATAAATTACTGAAAAAAGGTGCTAGTCATGAATAACCTTGCCAAAGGCAGTAGCAGCAATGAAAGTGAGATCAAGCAGGATATTTCTGAGGTAAGGCAATCGACCAAGGAGCTTAGATTTTTAGGTAGTGTTTAGAAATCTGTGTCATTTCAGTATGATATACAAAACAGGAATGACACATGAACAAAGACTTCGATCTAGAACAAGCTATTAAAGCCCTTCAGTCAGGCCAAGACCTGACAGGTAAAGATGGCTTCTTAACTCCGCTCATTAAACAAATCACAGAAGCTGCTTTGAAAGCAGAACTCGAACAGCACCTTGAAGGTGATGAGCAACCTAACCGTAAGAACGGCTCAAGCAAGAAAACGATTAAGTCTTCTGTCGGCACGTTTGAACTGGATACCCCACGCGACCGCTCTGGAACATTTGAACCCCAGTTAGTTAAGAAGAACCAGACTAAATTGACCGATGAGATCGACCGTAAGATCCTATCCATGTTCTCGCTCGGTATGAGCTACCGTGATATCCGTGGTCACGTAGAAGATATGTATGGCATTGATGTCTCTGAGGCCACCATCACAGGTGTTACCGACCGTTTGATACCTGAGCTGAAGGAGTGGCAGCAACGTCCGCTCGATGCACTTTATCCCTTTGTCTGGCTTGATGCCATCCACTATAAAATCAAAGAAGACGGACGCTACGTTAGCAAAGCGATATACACAATATTGGGCTTAGATGTTGAGGGGAAAAAGGAGCTACTCGGTCTTTATCTGTCAGAGTCGGAAGGCGCTAATTACTGGCTCTCCGTGCTAACAGATCTGTATAACCGCGGCGTTGAAGATATCTTGATCGCCTGCGTAGATGGGCTAACAGGCTTCCCAGAAGCGATAGCAACCATCTATCCTGATACAGAAGTTCAGCAATGCATCATTCACCAAATCCGTAACTCTATGAAATATGTTGCCTCTAAGCATCAGAAGGCGTTTATGGCCGACTTGAAGCCAGTCTATCGGGCTGTCAGCAAAGAAGCGGCCGAGATGGAGTTGGATCGTTTGGAAGCCAAATGGGGACAGCAATACCCAATAGTGATTCGTTCCTGGCGGAACAAATGGGCAAATTTATCGGTTTACTTTAAATATCCAGAATACGTCCGAAAGGCTATTTACACGACAAATGCTATTGAAGCCGTACATCGCCAATTCCGTAAACTGACCAAAACTAAGGGTGGGTTCCCAAATGAAAATAGCTTGCTTAAGCTACTGTATGCTGGGATATTGGATGCTTCTAAGAAATGGACAATGCCAATACAGAATTGGAATATGACATTGTCTCAACTGGCGATTCATTTTGAAGGTCGCTTGGATGACGTCTTAGATATTTAGCCAAAATTAGCTGACACAGAATTCTGAACGCCCTCGATTTTTAACTTTGTGTATATTTTTACCTGTGACAGTCATTTCTATAATCTATCTGCTGTTTTATTAGCGATTATATTGTTTATTGCCCAAGCTCAGAGCTGACTCAGCTCAACACACTTTTGCCCCTTTATCACATAGAGTAAAAACTCATACACATCTTATTAATCCGTTTTTGTGCTACCAAAAGTTATCTAATCTTCGACTGTGCTCTCAAGTCTTATCATTATCACGAAACGAAAACATCTCCATGATCCAATATTAGCCTTTAAGCAATATCCTGAGTGCATATCAATCTGTATAGTATTTTGAATATCGCTTCGTTGTCTTGACCCTAGCGAAAAAGTAGTACTTGACCCCCGCCGTAAAGTTTTTTACGCCAGTAATAAAAAGTATGTTCCGTCAATTGATTTGCTTTGCAGAACGCGACAATGGATAACCCACTTTGGCTCTGCTGTTCAATGATTTCAGCCCAGAACTGAGGTTTATTGGATGGGTGCATGGTGACTCCTTAGTTATGGAGTCACTATGCCGAGCATGCGGAAATATTAGTAGGTGGGGTTAAATCGACGCTTACATTAGTTCCATGGGAAGTCGACGCTTACGAAGCGTCGCGACGCCAGTGTCCTCAAGACATTGATTAATGAGTTCAGGGCAAAGGAGATCGGATAGACCATTGAGTTGGTCAGCAGAGAATTGATGTATTCGGTCGAGGGCTTGTCTTAAGAACATAAAAAAATCCGAGTGTGCAGAAACACTCGGATTTTGACACCCTTTAAGGATCGTTCAACCGATCATTTTTTGCTTAACTGATCGGCATTACGCCGAAGCGGGCCTGATTAAAAAAGCAAATGCTACTTGGGGAAAAACTTAACAGGGACATGGTCTGAGTTAATGGTTCCATGCAGCTGTGCAATGAACATTGACGCCACCAACAGCCCCGACAAAGGGCCCTGATAGTCATACTGCCCCAGAACAGAATAATCCAAATTACCACCACTGAGTTGAGTAGGAGCACGTTGTTGTTGAGTCACAATAGAAACATTGCTTGCAAGAGCTGAGTTAGTATCAATTCTCCGCTGCAACACCGTAGGATCTTGATTATAGTCCCCCATAACCATCCATTGAGAGTTTCTATCTCCAAGCGCTCCAAAGTGGTTGTGTATTGATTCAAGTAAGGACCGAGCATCTCCCCCTCCCGTTGCCGAAGCATGTAAAGTAAAGAAAAAATCTCGCCCCGCCACTGCTGCTCGATTAAACCCCACACCCAAAACAGGTCTGCCGTTTTGGATAACTGGATTCTGCAAAGCAACTATTTCATCAGCGGGTCTATCTGTCACAATAGCAGGATTTACTCTACCAGCGCCCACATCCCATTGCGCATAATAAATATATCGCATATTAGGCCGTGTTTGAGTACCCAAATTCCATTCAAATTCTTGATGGTTAGGAGATTGGATCATATCTTTTGAGAGCGACTGACCATGAACGGTAGCGATCTATATCCGCTGATGGTGCTGCATAGCGATGATTTATGTGCAAAAATACCCGTTTTGATGTGTTTTTAATCTAAAACCTGTTTTTCAGGCGCACTTGTCCAGAGAAGGGGTCTGAAGCCATCGTTTTTTCGCCATCCGCTGCAGCCTGTCAGAAAGCATTTTTGTGGCGTGCTCACCTGCCACGGCGCCGGCAAAGCGCAACCGACCTTTGCACAGGATGCACTGGTAAGGGTCGGTACCGAGGAAGCTCTTCATCAGTACTGCGAACCCGGGCCGCTTCGGTTTCTCCCGTACCGTCATCTCCAGCGCTTCGTAGACCTTTGGCAGCAGTGAACCGCGTTTGCGGTTGGCCAGAAAACCGTAGTAACGCACCATTTTAAAATGCCGCGCCGGAATATGGCTGACGTAACGTTGCAGCATCTCCTCCTGACTGATTTTCTGCCGTTTGTGCTGCTGCGTACGGTGGTCGTAATACTGATGGACCACGGCACCGCCGCGGTAGTGGCGCAGCTGAGAAGCGGCCACCGGCGGACGCTTCAAATAACGACCCAGGTATTTCACGCTGCGCCAGGCGCCACGAGTCTTTTTGGCAAAGTGCACTTTCCAGCAACGCCGGTATTGTGCATGCAGGTAGCGGTGCCACCGGTCCTCGTTACGGATGTGGCCGAGACCCGGCAGGGCGCCGGGATTAATGCGCGCATAGTTGTCGCGCAGCAGGTGAACGACGGCGTTGCGCCAGATGGCTTCTACCTCTTTCTTTTTAAAGAACAGCTGTCGCCAGACGTGGTGTTTGACGTCGAGGCCGCCGCGGGTAACGGAAACGTGGATATGTGGATGCTGATTGAGCTGCCGGCCGTAGGTGTGGAGCGCGCAGAAGATACCGACTTCGATACCCTGTCGGCGTGCCCAGCGGAGCATGGCGCGGGTGGCGCAGCGGAACAGGTCGTTGAGCAGCGGCCAGTTGTTGTTGAAGAACGGCCACAGCAGGTGCGGCATGGTGAAGGTGATATGTTGCCAGTCGCAGTCGGGCAGGATGTGCTGCTGCTCGGCGATCCACTGCTCGGTGGCCTTGAGGCCACAGCTGCTGCAGGCCTTGGACTTGCAGCTCTGGCAGAAAAAGCGGGAATGGGTGCAGTTAGGTGAGGTGCAGCAGTAGCGGCGCACGCCCATGGCGCAGGTGCCGCAGGCGAGCATGCGCTCGACGGCGAGTTTGGTCCAGTCGCTGAGGGCGTTGCCGTGTTTGTCGAGATAGCGGCTCCAGCCATCATCGTGCTGGAATAGCAGCTTTGCGGGTCGCTGAATATACATGGGGCAGAGTCTACAGGGCGTTATCGGGCAGGAAAAGGGCGTCGGCGCCAGCCGGCTCACGCCACAGGCGTGCTCATTTTATGCGGGTGTCAACGCGGCAGTGGGACATGTCCCACCGCGAGGGTCTTGATGCACTCAGGCGGCGCCGGCGTTGATGTGAGGCTGGATCTTAAAGGCGGTTGAGGCAGCTGTGCTGCCGTGCTCGCCCCGCAGGGGCGCTACGTTCGCGTGGGTGAAGGCCATCAACAGGATGACCGGGCTTGGCATGCCTGTACGGCAGCAGGTCAACTGAGCTAAACCGGCGCTTAGAGAAAGTCCGCACGCACTGCTTCGGAATTGTGCAACAAGGCCGGTGCCTTGCTGAATTCACTGTCGGCGAAGGTGAGTTTATGGCTCATAATACCTCCTCCAGGATTTATGCAAAAGCGCCTTGTAAAACCCATGACTTGGGCTATGTTTATAGGGTACCTCGAATAGCCAGAGATTTTCAGTGAACCCGGCAATCCAGGCGAGTTCGAGCACCAGAAGGCTTGGATTCCCGCCTTGCGGAGAAATACCAATCGCTTCAGGTTGAAGCAGGTCGCTCGCGCTTGGCCAATCGTGCGGATTAACTTGCCGCCCATCTGCTCGATCACGGAGAGCGGTTCGCCCAGCCGGTCGAGCTTCTGGGGGTGATGATCGGCGGCGAACAGGTCGTTCTTGATGACGTTGCGCTGTTTCATCGGGCTCAAGCTCGGCAAGGTTCTGGACAACGTAATTTTAACAGCAGGTGGGCTCGTCTAGGTTTTTCGAGGTGCCCTATAGAAAAGGCTGAAGCCAAGCATCGGTGGCGTAACTTTGTGACTTGGAGCCACGAAACCTTTGATGCCTAAACTGCAAACCTTTTTGGCGATTACGAGAACAAATTTCCATGAGTATTTACTTTGAGCTGTATGAAATAATTTAATTTAACGACGTTATTTTTTTAGGAGGCTGATTATGAGATTAGGTAAGGTAGTACACAACGGTAAGGTGGCAATTATTAAGGCAGAATTGTCGAAATTATACTCCACTCAAGACCAAATAGAATCGGACCCAACTACTCAAATAGATGCAGATGCGTTTATAACTTTCGTGCAAGCCATAAACAGAAAACGCTTTCCAACTTCCAGCTTGACATCTTCACCAAACCTTACTCCTCAATTGGAATTATTAGCACTCGGCATGGGGCTCATTACTTCGGCATACAATTTTACCAAGTCAGCGTTAGGTCTTTTGGAAAAAGAAAATTTAGTCTATGTTAATATAGTAAATAAAACTACGCAAGCATTTTTCGTGTCGGGAGTAAAAAGCCATACATATGAGATGGATGTATCTCCTTCAACTCTAGTGCCTGTAAATGGAAATACACTAGTTCCGATTTCCAAAGACACCCCATTTTTATCTGATTCTTTTTTGGTAAATATACTTAGGATAAATTTGGCTCGAAAGGGGGATTCGTCAATTGGAGCAGTGGTGCCGTTACGGGATATATTTTTGTCTTGGCGATTGATGAATTTTGATTACGATGGAAAAAAAACTTATGGAGCCTGTGTATCATCGATAGATGCTTTATTAGATTCACCGAATACTTCAACGGGAGCAGAGTTTTATTCATATAATGACGACAATAAAACTAAGCCTGATGTTCCAAAGGGTTTTTCAGATTATAAATATTTGGCAGGATCCTTATGTCCTGAATTATTTTTCATTTCACCTGTTGTGGGCGGAGGATGGGATGGCGACGCCATGGTGCAAGGCGGGACTCCATTTTATCTTTTTCAAAAGATGTACGCGTTATTAATATCACCAGTAACGAAACAAAGTTCCAGTAATTCAATTACAATGAATGGAAGTGTAATTGAAGTGCAGGTGCATGAAATCACTGAAGATATTATTAGAAAATAGAGGCTGAAGCACAGTGCGAAAAGCGCCCCATCGCCCTGCGCGACAGGAACCAACTATATGTAAACATGTATTAAACGGGAGGAAATATGGAGCTGAAAAATAGTTATTTGTTGCACGAGTTGTTGCACGAGAAAGGGGATGAATCATACAGAAGCTATGTCCAGAAACTGAATCAAAACGAAAGTTTTAGCAATGGGTCGGTAGATAGTACTCCGCCGAAAGAAATAACCATTGCGAAGACAATTTTTGATTTGATGGCAAAGTCGTTTGATCTCTCAGGAACTCAATTGTCGGCCATGAAAAAAGAAGAGCCGCGACTCACCATAGAACTTCAGAACGATTCAAATCACACTTGGTTATTGAATCGTGCTGGATTACGGCAGGTAAAAAACGACCATACACCATCAGGTCCTGGGTGGGGCACTCTGCAAGCCACGCCGCTTATTGAACCTGGGGAAAAAGGCACCTACGTGGTAGATTGGGTACCGTCAGATTTCATGGTAGAAGTTCCGCCTAATCAAGAGCTGAAGAGCTACTCGTTGGATTTCATATTGTTGCCAAACGACAGAATTACTACCCCGTATCATTCACTGCGGATAGTTACTATGCACTTATTATTCTCCGTTGAGTGGGATCGTAAGACTAATTCGGGTCGGGTCGGTTTGTCCAAGGTAATATCGAATATAAACAATGCGGGTTTATTGTATAGTACGGAGAAAATAGATTTTATGGAGTATTATAATATTCCTGGAACGATAACTTATGAATGGATATTTAAAGATAACGCATTTTTGATCTCGTTAAATACAGAGGCCGAAGGACTTAAGTATGAGTGTCACATGTTTACGGAGGTAAGAAAAATGCAGGGTGTAGACTATAATAATAATGAATATAAAAGCATGCTAAAGGTGCATTTGTTATAGAGAAATAGGGGGGCACCTCGAATAACCTGATATTTTCAGTGAACCCGGCAACAACATGATCGCCGCGACCACAACCGGCGCAACTTCCGAGATGAACTGCCATTTTTGGGGGCGCGTTATGTGATTTTTTGCTCGATGGTTAGGATTTTCAATCCTAACCATCGAGTGATCTGCACCAGCAGTTTTGGACACTGAGTTAAGTGAGTACAATCACTAACGAGGTGAATCATGACAAACAAGAAGAAACGTATTATCCATTCTCCTGAATTTAAAGCCGAAACTCTGAAGCTAGCAGAGAAAGTGGGAGTCGCTGCGGCAGCCAGACAGCTCTCCTTACATGAATCTCAGATCTACGCTTGGCGCAAGACTGCCAAGAAAGACACCACAACCAGTCAACGAGAACTAGAGCTAGCCGCTGAAGTAGCCAAACTCAAAAGGCAGTTGGCAGAACAAGCAGAAGAGCTAGATATCGTAAAAAAGGCCGCCACCTACTTCGCGAAGAATCTAAAGTAGATTGCTATGAATTCATGCTCGAACACCTGCTGTACTTCAGTGTTATTCGCATGGTTAAGGTGTTCAGGGTTTCTCGAAGTGGGTTTTATTATTGGATTAAACATCGCCATAAGGCTATTCAACGCGAAGCAACTCGCCAAGAGTTTGATGCAAAGGTTAAAGATGCTTTTGACAACAGTAAGGGTCGAGATGGTTCAAGGCGCATCCAGAAAGAACTGTCTGAGAACGGTGATAGCCATAATGTTAAAACCATTGCAGCCAGCATGAAGCGTCAGGATTTGACGCCGAAAGCGGCACGCAAGTTTAAGTGTACAACGGACAGCAAGCATAAGATGCCTGTAGCTCCAAACTTGCTAGCTCAGGACTTTAATGCAACGGCCCCGAATCAGAAATGGGCGGGAGATATCACGTATCTTGCCACAAGCGAAGGCTGGCTGTATTTGGCTGTGATAATTGACCTTTACTCACGACAAGTAATCGGTTGGTCGATGGATACGAGGATGACGGCAACACTGGTCTGCGATGCATTATCAATGGCTCTGTTCCGTCGAGGCTTTCCAGAGGAAGTTATTGTTCATAGTGATCGTGGTAGCCAGTATTGCTCGAAAGATTATCGAGACCTCATAACTGCTTATAATCTAAAACAAAGTATGAGCAGGAAAGGAAACTGCTGGGACAATGCCTGTGTTGAGAGCTTCTTCCATTCGATGAAAGTGGAAGCGATTCAATACGAACCAATAATGACCAGAGATGAGATGCGCCAAACGGTCTTCGAGTACATAGAGGTTGATTATAATCGGACGAGAAGGCACAGTGCTCTTGGGTATCTAAGCCCAGTTAACTTTGAACAGCAAAATGTCGCTTAATGAAGTGTCCAGTCTGGCTGGAGCAGATCATCATACGATGTGCCACTGTCCTTGCTCGCTCGATCAGCAATGTCTTCAATTTGGCGTTGCCAGTAATGGGGATTCATAAGCTACCCTCTCATCAATTCAACTCTGTCGTATTTAGGTTCTTTGTGAAATCACTGTTACGCAACAAAGCCTTTTCATTCACCTTCACCATAAACTTTGAGACCAATTCCATTTATTAACCTAATATAACCTTCCATACAATTTTTATTGTGACTTTGCTTAAAATCCACACTATTTATATTGCTGTCTTTGGAATAAATAATGTAAATAACGCATTAAGGTTTTCTATATAAATATCATAAACAATGGCCTTCAAAACATGCAAAGTTCAATCGATAGGAGATGTTCAATACATTAAATCTAATCATTATTATATTATATGCTTTTAATTTATAAATAATATCCACATTATCAATTATATGGTAAAACTATGTTAATTAATAAAAAAACTGCTCTATTTTTACTTCCAATCTCATTTTCAATTTTCTCTACTAGTGCATTATCAAAGCAGATGTGTATGCAAGACGCAAAAGTAACGGCTGTTGAAATAGGTTTTATTGAATCAAGTGGTTACGAATGTCCAGATAATGGGAACTGCATCAGATTTGAATATGAAAACAATACCGCTCCTGACATGGACCGTAGTGGCTATTCTTATGTGTTGTACAATATGAACTTAAACGATGGTCAAAAGGGAATGGCAATGTATGATATGTTAAAAACTGCAAAGATCATGGGGTATAGGTTTGAGGCTGCGTCCAATATCAATAATTGTAAATCAAAGACCCCGTCTATTGATTCAATAAAATTATACTCGAATTAATATTTACTCTTCATTTCATTAAGGAAAAAAATGAAAATCAATGTAAAATATATTGCCTTTGTTCTATTATCCATTTCGCCTCCCTCTGCTAGTGTATTTGCAGCAGAATTGTGCTTGGCTGATGCAAACATAACTGCAATTGAAGTGGGCTTTGTTGAATCAAGTGGTAGTGAATGTCCAGACGGTGGAAATTGTATTCGCTTTGAGTATGAAAATAATACCGCTCTTGGCATGAATTCTAGTGGCCATTCTTATGTTCATTATAAAATGAACTTAGATGACGGGCAAAAAGGAATGGCAATGTATAACATGCTAAAAACGGCAATGATTTTTAAGTACCCGGTGATAGGATTGACAACCAATGGCTATTGTAAAGACAAACCATCGATTGACTCAATAAACATATACTAAAAGTTATTACTTACACCAACTTTCAAAGGTGATTGCTTTGAAAAAAAACATCTTTTGCTTCATGCTAATGATATACACAGGGGTTGGATTTGCTAATCCAAATGATAATCCACTAGAGGAACTTAAAGGAGATTTCGTGCTTAATATGGGTGACAGACCCGGTGTCCCATATCAACAACTAAATAATTACAATCCAAGCTTAACCGAAGCAGGCGTTGGACCGGGCTATACAGTATCCGTTTCACGCCATCATATTATCCCAAGACTGACATTAAGTAGATTTTATAATCGCGTAGCAGAACTCCATCGGCTACCTAATTTAAGCGGTTTTTTTAATTCATTTTCAAATAGCCTTAGTTTTTATGCTGGAAGCAATGGCGTCGACTGTGGCTTATTGGGAAATGACTTGGTTGATGCTGGCAACCTAGCTCAAGCCCAAGCTTTTGGTCTTGCACGTGCAAGCGGAAGTAACCACGCACTTGGCTTCGATACTTTTGAACAATTTTATATATGGCTTCCCGGGAATTTATTCATTGGCCCAAGGAGTCGATCTGATGATCCTGGTGACGATTTTGAGCTTAATGCAAGAACTATCGTAGGAGAGGACACATACAATAGATTGTTACGTGCATATATGAATATGGTGAAATTCTTACAAACCAATGATACAAGCTTACTAAATTCGATATCTGCTGATTTAACCACCGTATCTAAAAGACAAAGCATTTACTCGTTGCAAAGTGAACATTGGGAGTTAAAAAATGGGGAATATAATATCAAAAAACCCAGCGTATCTTTAAAAGCCATACCACAAGAGGAAAATGACTCCCTGTCTGAAGAGTGCGTTGACATACAACCATCACTAATAAATTATTTATATATCAGTGCTTTTCCGACCAGGTTAACAGGCCATGACGAATTGTAAAAAAACCTCAATGCTTTAAATCAACTTAAATATATACTTTTATTGACGCCAGCAATTTGCAGGCGTCTTTCTTAGGAAGTCCCGATGTGAGGACAAAGTGTTGGTGATCTGCACCAGCAGTTTTGGACACTGAGTTAAGTGAGTACAATCACTAACGAGGTGAATCATGACAAACAAGAAGAAACGTATTATCCATTCTCCTGAATTTAAAGCCGAAACTCTGAAGCTAGCAGAGAAAGTGGGAGTCGCTGCGGCAGCCAGACAGCTCTCCTTACATGAATCTCAGATCTACGCTTGGCGCAAGACTGCCAAGAAAGACACCACAACCAGTCAACGAGAACTAGAGCTAGCCGCTGAAGTAGCCAAACTCAAAAGGCAGTTGGCAGAACAAGCAGAAGAGCTAGATATCGTAAAAAAGGCCGCCACCTACTTCGCGAAGAATCTAAAGTAGATTGCTATGAATTCATGCTCGAACACCTGCTGTACTTCAGTGTTATTCGCATGGTTAAGGTGTTCAGGGTTTCTCGAAGTGGGTTTTATTATTGGATTAAACATCGCCATAAGGCTATTCAACGCGAAGCAACTCGCCAAGAGTTTGATGCAAAGGTTAAAGATGCTTTTGACAACAGTAAGGGTCGAGATGGTTCAAGGCGCATCCAGAAAGAACTGTCTGAGAACGGTGATAGCCATAATGTTAAAACCATTGCAGCCAGCATGAAGCGTCAGGATTTGACGCCGAAAGCGGCACGCAAGTTTAAGTGTACAACGGACAGCAAGCATAAGATGCCTGTAGCTCCAAACTTGCTAGCTCAGGACTTTAATGCAACGGCCCCGAATCAGAAATGGGCGGGAGATATCACGTATCTTGCCACAAGCGAAGGCTGGCTGTATTTGGCTGTGATAATTGACCTTTACTCACGACAAGTAATCGGTTGGTCGATGGATACGAGGATGACGGCAACACTGGTCTGCGATGCATTATCAATGGCTCTGTTCCGTCGAGGCTTTCCAGAGGAAGTTATTGTTCATAGTGATCGTGGTAGCCAGTATTGCTCGAAAGATTATCGAGACCTCATAACTGCTTATAATCTAAAACAAAGTATGAGCAGGAAAGGAAACTGCTGGGACAATGCCTGTGTTGAGAGCTTCTTCCATTCGATGAAAGTGGAAGCGATTCAATACGAACCAATAATGACCAGAGATGAGATGCGCCAAACGGTCTTCGAGTACATAGAGGTTGATTATAATCGGACGAGAAGGCACAGTGCTCTTGGGTATCTAAGCCCAGTTAACTTTGAACAGCAAAATGTCGCTTAATGAAGTGTCCAGTCTGGCTGGAGCAGATCAAACGGTTTCATACAGAAATTTTGGTCACTAATTCATAAGCTACATGGCTAAATCTGTGCCATAGTAAGCTATACCCTTATAATATTTTGAATGGCCGAAATTATGCATATCACCCTCTTTTGGGGATTAATAGCCCTAAATATAAACACACGACAATGCTAAACCACCGGATTAATTCATTTTGTTTGAATGATATGCTTGGTAGTGTGCCCATTAATAGTGTTCCATTCATGAAAATAGAATAATAATTACCGGCAACGAATCCAATTACAAGAACGACGTAAGTGAAAATGTATAAAGAATTTCTAAATGAGCAATAAGAAATCCGCTTTAAGATAATTAGCAGTATCAGTGTAAACAAAAAAAATAGAACTTCTTTCAATTGCTCGAATCCTTTATGGCATCGATGTTGTAATAGTCTGCTCCCATTTCGACACCTAATGCGGATTTACTCATTGCTTGATATCCCCTTAAGTAGTCCTCTGAGCTGTACCTAAATAACTTAAACTGCTTGGCTTTTGGGGTTCTTGTCCATAGCATTGGCTTTAGGTTAGGTTTGGAGGCAATTTGATACGCCTCTGCGGCATTTTTAGCTGTGGTGGTTTTGGCCACTAATCCATAAGCTGACATGGCTAAATCGGCGCCATAGTAAGCGATGTCCCCATAAGATTTTGAGTAGCCGAAAAATTCCGCAATATTCTGATAACTTTCTCGAACTAGCCCCGTGGCATTCTCATCGCCATCCCAAAAGTATTTGCCATTTTCATACATGTTATTTGTGCCATGAGCCATCAGTGAAGCACCAATTGAACAAAGATAAGCCGCAGAGTAGTAACAGATCCCCGCGCCAGCTGCGACCTGCATCACCCCAGATATAACACCTATCCCTTTTTGGGTGATTATGGCACCTTGGTCCATCAGGTTTTGTCTTTCTTTTCGAAGTTCTTTGAATACCGTTTCTTTGTTTTTTTTACCGTTCTTAAAGTCGTTAACAAGGCATTGTTCAAAACGATCAACGTCACGAACAAACTGCATCTTTAGCCCACCATTCGAAATATAGCGGTGTGACAGCGTGACGGCTTGCATAGTGAGTCCTTTTCCTGCCTTTTCGACTTCTCGAATGTCCCATGTGTCCGGCGCAGTCTGGTTTCTCATTCTAAGTCTCTTTCCCACGTTTCATAACCTTCAGTGCCAGCTATTTTATGTTTCCAAGTGATGTCTCGGTAAGAGAGGTGAAGGGTTTCTGACATATCTTCATCGCCAGAGTTAAGTACGTTAGGTTGGTCAAAAGACAGGGTGGTAATTAAGGCGTCAACCAACTCAATAGTATAGAAGTTTTCGTTATAGCCTTGCTCATTAGTACGAAAGAAATTGATTGTGCACTGTAAATGCTCTTGTTTAGAAAAGGCATTACCAAGAAGTGGAGAGGCTTTATCAATGGGTTTGGTAATGACGACTTCGGCAGGTCCGCCGTGTTTGTTTAAGGTGAAGTTACACGCCAGAACGGTGATTTCATTTGAATGCGATACTTGAGCCTTATTTCCTATAGAGTCTTTCGTGTTGCAACCAAGGGATATACAACCTTGTTTTTTACCGATAACTGAGAGATATGCCGTGTGAGCCATGTTATGCCTGTTATTGTCTATGGTGCAGTGCTCATATTGTATCTTTAATTACCTGAAAAGATAAGATATGCACATTAGATTTTGACATAAGGTCACAATGTATGTGCATGGCAAGAAAAATGGTAAGCGCATGCTGCGACTTGCTCCCTTGGGTTTGTCAAACTCTGCTACTTCTATTTGACCTTAGATAATTCAATTTATCTCAAGGAGTAGTGGCGTGTATTTTTGAAGATAGAATTTCGTTTTAATGACTCAAAGATTGGATACAACTGGTGACCTAAGTTTAAGGGAAGAACTTGATACAGCACGCTTGTGATAACTACAGTTATCGATAATTTACTAAATTAGAAAAACCACTGACGCGTTTTTATCCAAAACCAGCAAGAAAACCACGGCCATCGTATTTTGATGCGCTCTATTAACTCTCGTATCACCTTCTGGTGAAGTGTCATATGACAGTTATCGTCGCCGTCATGTTTTAAATAGGGTGCACTAAAATATGGGCTTGATGTAACTCTGCGTTCCACTCTTTCATTTCGGTAAGGAACAGACCGTGAGCGTTAATCGAATTTATGAGCTCTGGTGCACGCTCTAGCTGGATAAGCATCGATAACGGTGTCACTTGGTTATGTTCTTGGTCAAAACTGTGTTCGACTTGCTCTTCTAACATGTAAAGAATGCCAGGCTCCGCTTCGCTACCTTCTTCAAACAGCCGAGACTCAATACCTTCTTCATCATGAAGGTGGACGAGTAGGTTATAGAGCTTTTCAGCCCCGACGAGTTTCGTTTGATTCGATTCAGTGCTGAGTTGATGCAGTTTCATTTCTAGGTTCCCGCCTTTTTTTCTCGCAACGCTGAGCATCAGTTTGATGTCTTTTTTAATATTTGTTAAAGACTTATCGTTGAGCTTAGGCTTGAGGTATTTTATCAAGATTTCATTGCGCGTTGCGACTGGCACAAAGCGGGGAGATGCTGACACTTTACATAACAAGTGAAGTAAGGCGTGAGTAATGACATTGTGTAGGTTGTGGTAGTAGTGGCGTTGTTGCCTAAATCAGTTGAACCTTTTCCAAATCCTGTGATCTGATCCTTTGAGAGGATTGGAACGGTGGTGACATGGGTAAAGCGAAAAAGAAGATAACTAACTGGGCGGAGTACAATAAGGCTTTGTGCAAACGTGGTTTGGTTACATTCTGGATAGATGACTCAGCCATTGATGCATGGCAATGCAAAACCCACCATGGTAAGCGTGGTAGAGGATTCCAGTACTCTGATACAGCGATTGAAACTGCTTTGATGATTAAGGGCATCTTCTCTCTGCCATTGCGTGCACTTCAAGGCTTTATCGACTCGATTTTCGAGCTATTGGATGTTCCGCTGACATCTCCTGACTACACCTGTATCAGTAAACGTTCAAAGACAGTTCAAGTCAAATATCGCAATAAATCTAGAGGGGCTATTCGCCATATTGTCATTGACTCGACTGGCCTCAAAGTCTTTGGTGAGGGTGAATGGAAAGTGAAAAAGCATGGTGCAGAAAAGCGCAGAACATGGCGTAAGCTGCACTTAGCTGTTGATGTAGACACTCACGAAGCGATAAGTGCGGAAGTCAGCCTTGTCAATGTGGGCGATAGTGAAGTACTACCTACGTTGCTCAACCCGCTACGCAGAAAGGTCACAGCCGTATCTGCCGATGGAGCATATGACACCAAAAATTGCCATGATACTCTGAAAAAGAAGGGTTGTATCACGCTGATACCGCCTCGAAAGAATGCAGCACTTTGGGAAGATGGCCATCCCAGAAACGGAGCAGTAACAGCTCTGAAAAATGGGTCAATAACGAAATGGAAAGCCGAGTCTGGTTATCACTATCGCTCAATATCTGAGACGGCAATGTCCCGATATAAAGGACTGACTAGCGGTACATTGAGTATGAGATGTTATAACGCTCAAGTGGGCGAAATCATGGCGAATGTCAAAGCCATAAACAAAGTCATAGGACTAGGTATGCCTGTCAGAAACTGATAGCTAGTCATATATGGCGTCGTTGATTTTCAAGCTGATTTGATCAACAACGCCGGTAGTAGTCAAAGTCTCGTTTGATTTGCATAGCCAAGATAATGTTGTGGTTCGATTATTAATATAATCGGGGGCTTGCTGTGCTTTATCAATCACAATAATGACTCAGGAAGCGATTTTCCATACATTTCGTTATTCAAGAATCGCTAATGTTATATTTTCTGAAACGGATTTTTGTCCAAACTGAGTTAACTTCTTGGTTAACTCATCTGTTCAATTAAAGCTATCAGCTCATAAGTATGTTGCTGGTTATACGATTTACCCAAACTATCAGTACCAACGATACGGTTCATATCTAAAGAGGAAGCCAATATAAATGTCGGCTTTTATATGTTGATTTTTTATATGTATAAAAACTTACAATACCTACAATCCATTCTTAATAAAGGTTTATTTACTAACTCATTCATATTTTATATGCTTTTTACTAGAAAGATGAATTCCTCGGTAGTTAATTGATAGGCTTCACGATTATCTAAACACGTTTAGGGAGCGATTCGTGTCAGGTGGAGTCACACTGACAAAAGGAGCCTTAATCGACCCCTGTATTAGCGATAGTTTTCGGATATAAAAAAAGCATAGATAGTTAGGCATAGTTAAAATGGTACTCCATAAAAAAATTAAGTTGGCATCCTCTTCCTAAGGCTCTTTCCTCAATTTGTTTCCATAATACTGGTAAATAGGTCTTAAGAACTTTTACATCCGATTGATGGTATTTACTCTCTCCAATTGAAGCTTTTAGCCATTCAGATGGGGTTAAAAGAGTGAGCCTTTGGTGAAAGTATTCTGGAATAGCTTTACGGATTGATTCTTCACTACCGCTAGCGACATAAATTTTGACTCCTTCACCAGTTGCGTAATAGTGACAAACACCGACATAGAACATATTAACTCCTGACATACAATGGAAATATTTACCCGAACGAACAAAGTGTGAATGAGTTTTCGTTCTAAGTCATTTAATGAGGCTGAAATTAGTTTGTATATTTGCAGCGTCAGCATATCCTCTTTGTCTCTAAACAATATATCTTTCTATCAACGATTTTTGATACCATCATTAAGATAGTGGTTTGTAGCACAAAAATTTAGGAAGTCGATTGAACATCAATCAGGGGTTTGTTTTAACCCGACAAGCAAGAGACAGAGGTAACAAAACCGTTATCGAACTTTGGGTATCAACCCCTCAAGGGCCTGTACTGCTGGATATTGAGGGTGAGCGACCAACTTTTTTCATTGATGTCAGCAATGCCAAGAATGCTAGAGCATTGCTCATTAGCCGAGGGCTTAAATTTGAACTCAAATCTCTACCACTCAAGACGTTCCGGAATTACAATGTAGTAGCTTGCTACTTTGTTACTATTGAAGATGCTAATACGGCAATAACTCTACTAAAACAAAATGACGTTGTCGCTTATGAAAGCGATATTCGTCTCGCTGACCGTTATTTGATGGAGCGATTCATTAAAGGCAGTATCGAGTTTACTGGTCATCAACTCGCACGTCGTAATCATTTCTATATAACGAAGGCCAAGTGTCGTCCTAGCCAGTTCAAGCCAAGTTTGTGTGTGGTATCACTCGATATTGAATGCTCGGAAAAAGGAGCGCTATATTCTATTGGTCTTGATTGCGAGCGAGATAGCCGAGTGATTCTGATTGGCCAACCAGAGCCAGCGGAAACACCGATCCAATGGGTCTCCGATGAAAAAGCCCTCCTACTAACTCTCAATCAGTGGTTTCAACAATTCGATCCTGATGTCATCGTAGGATGGAATATTATCGATTTCGATTTTCGCTTATTGAATAAGCGCGCTCAGTTGAATAAAGTCCCACTCGCCATCGGTCGTAATAGTCGCAGTGCATTCTTTCGCTCAGGTAATAACCAGCAAGGTTTTATTTCGATTCCAGGGCGAGTAGTGATTGATGGCATTGATATGCTCAAGACAGCGACTTACCATTTCCGCTCTTGGTCGCTTGAGTCCGTATCACAAGAGTTGTTAGGTGAAGGTAAAATCATTCACAGCGTCCATGACCGAATGGAAGAGATCAATCAGATGTTCCGATCGGATAAGCCCTCTTTGGCTAGATATAACTTGCAAGACTGCGTTTTGGTTAATCGAATCTTCGATAAAACCCATCTATTAGATTTTGCCATTGAACGCTCATGCCTAACCGGGCTTGAGCTAGATCGCGTAGGTGGTTCGGTTGCGGCCTTCACTAACCTTTACCTGCCCCAACTGCATCGTGCTGGTTATGTCGCACCCAACATGCACTCTGAAGACTGGATAGCTTCCCCTGGTGGCTATGTGATGGACTCACTCCCAGGTCTCTATGATTCGGTCCTTGTTCTTGACTACAAGAGCCTTTATCCGGCGATCATTCGCTCATATCTTATAGATCCTCTTGGGCTTATAGAAGGACTACGATTGCCAACGGGTAATACGCTGGATAGAGCAATTGAAGGGTTCCGTGGTGGACAATTCCATCGAGAAAAACACGTCCTACCCAAGATGGTTCAAGATATTTGGCAAGCGCGCGATCTAGCAAAAAAAAACAATGATCTTGCCTTTTCTCAAGCCTTAAAAATCATTATGAACTCGTTTTATGGTGTGCTGGGTTCTTCCGGGTGTCGTTTCTTCGATACACGTCTGGCTTCTAGTATCACAATGCGTGGACATGAAATCATGAAAACCACCAAACAATTGGTAGAGGAGCAAGGTTATCAAGTTATCTATGGTGATACAGACTCGACTTTTGTTGCGCTTAATAGTGCTTATTCAGAGCAACAAGCTGATGAGATTGGCAAGAAACTTGTGAAGTACATAAATGCTTGGTGGAAACAAGAGCTAAAACAACGTTTCGGGATCGACTCTTTCTTGGATCTAGAATATGAAACCCACTACCGCAAGTTTTTGATGCCAACCATTCGTGGATCAGAAACTGGTTCGAAGAAACGCTATGCAGGTCTGGTGAGTAAAGACAACGATGAGAAAATTGTATTCAAAGGTCTTGAGAGTGCACGGTCTGACTGGACACAACTGGCTCAAGAATTTCAGCAAAGACTTTATATGATGGTATTTCATGACCAAGACCCATCTGATTACGTGAAAAATACGGTTGAACAAATCGAAGCTGGTGAGTTTGATAATATGTTGATTTATCGAAAGCGATTGCACCGACGACTCCACGAATACGAGAAGAATATTCCCCCACAGGTTCGAGCTGCGCGTATAGCTGATGAGAAAAACGCCCGCCTAGGACGACCGTTGCAGTACCAAAACCGTGGGTATATTGAGTATTTAATGACAGTCAGTGGCCCAGAGCCTAAAGAGTATTTGGAAAGTGCGATTGACTATCAACACTACATCGAAAAACAGATAAAGCCGGTTGCAGAAGCAATCTTACCTTTCGTAGGGTACGACTTTAAGCAACTAAGCGGACCCCAATTAGGGCTGTTTTAAGTCAAATGTATTAGTTCAGACTAGATCTGACACTTCAATTTGAAAAGAAGAGAGTTACCCACTTTGATTAAAGGTGCTTAAACCGTAATCAAAAACAATAAGAGGTAACTCTCATGCTTCATACTAGCAATCCACTCATTAAACACAAAGCTGGCCTTCTCAATCTTGCAGAAGAACTTGGCAATGTCTCTAGAGCCTGTAAGGTTATGGGCGTTTCAAGAGACACCTTCTATCGTTATCAGGAGTTGGTTGAAACTGGTGGTATCGATGCTCTGATTAATCGGAGCCGCAGAACACCAAACATGAAGAACCGAGTCGATAGTGAAACTGAACAGGCCGTTATCAAATACGCCATCGATTTCCCTGCTCACGGGCAAGTGAGAACAAGCAACGAGCTACGTAAACTCGGTGTCTTTATCTCTCCAAGTGGCGTTCGCTCAATCTGGCTTCGTAATGACTTAGAAAACTTCAAAAAGCGCCTTATTGCGTATTTCGGAGCATTCCGAACAGCCATTTCGGTATGACCCGAACACCTATTTCGGTTTAATCCGAACGTACATTCCGCGATTATCCGAACACTTTTAAGCGAACTCCGAAATCAGCGTTCGGAA